>JANOAQ010000215.1:0-20614 GCA_031411195.1 Burkholderiaceae bacterium
AAGATCGCCCAGTCGCCCAGTTGCCACTTCAGGCGATCGATCAGCGCCACCGGCTTGCCATCGAGCAGGGCCGGGCCCACCCGCTGCGCCACCGCCATGCAGGCGTGGAACAGGCGGCGCTTGAGGGCCGACGCGTCTTCCATGCGAATCATCACGCTGGTGAGCAGGCCTTCGAACACCCGGGGCGGGGCGAAGTAATAGGTGGGGCCTACTTCCTTCAAGTCGATGGTGACGGTGGCCACCGACTCGGGGCAGTTGACGATGTAGCCGCACGCCAGCCACTGGGCGTAGCTGAAGATGTTCTGGCCGATCCAGGCCAAGGGCATGTAGGCCAGTACCTCTTCACGCGCGGTGAGCTTGTCGAACACCTGGCCGGCGGCGGCACGGTCGAGCAGGCTGAAGTGGGTGTGCACCACGCCCTTGGGGTTGCCGGTGGTGCCGCTGGTGAAGAACATGGCGGCCACGTCTTGCGGCTGAACCTGGGCCACCTGGGCATCGAAGAAGCCGCTTTCGCGCTGCGCGTGCGTCACACCCGCCTCTATCAGCAGATCCAGCGTCTGCAGGCCGGGCTCGTCGTACTTGCGCAGGCCGCGCGGGTCGTCGAACCAGATGCAGCGCAGCGATGGGCACTGCGGACGGATCTCCAGCAGCTTGTCGACCTGCTCCTGGTTCTCGACCACCGCAAACGCCACCTCGGCGTTCTGGATCGGGAACACGCATTCGGTGCTGGCAGCATCCTGGTACAGCGGAATGGGCACGCCGCCCAAGGCCTGCACCGCCAGCATGCTGGCGTACAGGCGCGGGCGGTTGTCGCCCACCACCACCACGTGGTCATCGCGCTTCATGCCGGCCTGGGCAAAGCCACAGGCCAGGTGACGCACCAGCGTGGCCAGTTGTGCCCAGGTGGTGGTCTGCCAGATTCCATAGGACTTCTCGCGCAGGGCGGCGGCGTCGGGCCGGGCCGTGGCGTGGTCTAGCATCAAGCGGGGAAAAGTCGTTTGCACCGGCAACTCCTGGCAGCCCGACCACCCCGGCAAGGCGCGGGACGATCAGCATTGAGGATCGAATGCTAGGCGCCAGTTTGACGTCAAGTTGTCGGTTGGACGACAATTCTCGGGTCTGCCCTCACAGGACTTCCCCGGGGGCCTGTTGTCAGGTGCCTGTCATGTCCGTTAGTCATTCACCCAGCCTGCGCCAGCGCGCACGCGCGCCGTCCGAGCCTGAACTGGCCGATATTCCCTGGTTGGCCTTGCTCGATGACATGGATCGGCGCGATGCAACGGCGTCGCTGCTGGTGGTCAACGCCGATCCGGGCGAGCGGGTGTGCCGCGTCGGCGCGCCGTCCAATTACTGGTTCGGCGTGATCGACGGCCTGCTGAAAATGAGCAACGTCAGCCACGACGGCCACCAGATCACCTACACCGGTGTGCCGCCGGGCGCCTGGTTCGGCGAAGGCACGCTGCTCAAGCGCGAGGTCTACCGCTACAACATCGAGGCCTTGCGCAAGAGCACGGTGGCCGGCTTGCCGATCGACATGTTCTGGCGCCTGCTGGAGCGCAGCATTCCCTTCAACCGCTTCGTGATGATGCAGTTGAACGAGCGCTTGAGCCAGTTCATCGCCGCGCGCGAGATCGACCGCAACAACCGGCCCGATGCGCGGGTGGCGCGCGGCCTGGCGGCCTTGTTCCACCCGGTGCTGTACCCGGGTGTGGGCCAGATCCTGCGCATCACGCAGCAGGAGCTGGCCTGGCTGGTGGGCTTAACGCGCCAGCGGGTGAACCAGGCCCTGGTCACCCTGCAGGCCGAAGGCCTGATCCGGATCGAATATGGCGGCCTGCGTGTGCTCGACCTGGCAGCGTTGCGCGGCTACCAGCTGGGTTGATCGGCCCTCAGGCGCGGCGGCGGCGCAGCAGGCCCAGGCCGCCCAGGCCGGCCAGCCACAGTGCCCACTGACCGGGCTCGGGCACGGCAGTCACGTTGAAGTTCGACAGCGTCAGCGTCGACACCTTGTCGGCGGTGTTCACATCCATCACCAGCACCGCCAGGTCGTGCGCACCGGCATTGGCAAAGCTGTAACTGAACTGGCCTGACACCACCTGCGCTGCGACCGTACCCAGCTCGATCAGGGTGCTGCCGTCGACCAGCACGAAGGCGCGGTCGGCCTCGCCTGAATCAAAGGCCACTGTGCTCAGCTGCCAGCTGAACTGCACGGTGGCGCCCGCAGCCGCCACAAAGCTCTGGCGCAGGCCCGAGCCTTCGAAGGTGTCGGCCGCCAGCACGCCGGCTGGCAGGCCCAGCGCAGGTTCCAGATCGAAGTACAGCAGCGCCGAGCCGGCGGAGATCGCGCCTTCGTTGGAGAAGCCGTCTTGGTAGGCGGTGGTCAGGCGCGCGGTGCTGGTGCTGTCCACCACCACGTCGCCAGCGGCGGTCCAGTCGAGCAGGTTGGCCGATTGCGCCAGGGCAGGCAGGGTGGCGACGGTCAGGGCAGCGGCCATGCCGCTGAGGAGGAACAGGTTTTTCATGGGGCAGTCCGTCAAAGGGGATTCAGTTCAGGCCGAGATCGCGCAAGCGCACGATGGCACCCGGCGCCACATTGCGCAGCGTCACCAGCGTGCGCGGCAAGGCAGGGCCAGTGCTGCCGTCAGTGTCGATCTGCAGCAGGGTGTTGGCACCCGAGGCCACCAGCTTGACGACCCCAGCAACGTAGGCCGTGACCGACGAGGCATTGATGGACGCCAGCAGCGCGCTCAGGTCGATGCGGTCCTTGCCGGGCACGAAGTCGGTGATGGTGCCGCCGGCATCGCGCATCGAGCGGAAGACAAACCCGTTGCTGCCGGCACCACCGGTAAGCAGGTCAGCGCCCGGGCTGGCGATGATCAGGTCGTCGCCTGCACCGCCGGTGATCACGTCAGCGCCAGCGGTGCCTGCCAGGACCTGGTTGTACAGGTTCAGGCCCACCACCACCGGGTCATGGTCCGACGAGCGGTAGGGTGTCGCGGTGTACGGGTCTGTCGGACAGAGGCTGGTGCCGCCCACGCCGCACTTCAGCTCAGGCGCCTTGAACTCGGTGTTGTAGTCGGCGATGGCAGTTTCATCGGCATTGATGTGCCAATGCGCCACGCGGTTCACTTTGGCGGCCATGGCGGGGTTGGCCAAGGCGTGGTCCAGCCGGCCGGCGCCGCCGTCGAACACGTACGAGTAGCCGAAGGCATGGAAGCGCAGCACCTGGTCGGCATAGCCGTTGCCGTTGAGCGCAAAGATCGGGTCTTCCTGGCCGTAGGCGTTCATGTCGCCGATCAACAAGGCCGAGGTGCTGCTGGTGGCGGCCAAGCGTTCACCCACAAAGGTGTGCAAGCGCTGCGCCTGCTGGGTTCGCAGCCCGTTCCAGCAGCCCTGCCCGTCGCCGCTGTCGAAGTTGCCGTTGAAGTCGGTGGAGCCCGACGCGGGGCAACTGCCCTTGCTCTTGAGGTGGTTCACCACCAGGGTGAACTTCTCGCCGTTGGCCAGGCTGAAGGTCTGTGCCAGTGTGGGCCGGTTGTTGATGGGGTGGTTGTCGCTGACGGCAGTGCCCACCGGGTTGAGCCGGGCCGGCTTGTAGATCATCGCCACGCGGATCGCGTCGCTGCCGGTGTCGGCAGGCAGGGTGGTCGTCGTGTAAGTACCCGCGCCTACCCGGGCATTGAGTGCGTTGACGAGGTTCTGCGCGGCGGTGTTGCCGTTGTTCTGAATCTCCATCAGGCCCAGCACATCGGCGTTGATGGCGGCCATGGCCTCGACGATCTTGGTCTGTTGGCGCCCGAACTCGGTGGCGTTGTCGGCGCCGCGGCAGTTGGCGGTGCTGGTGGTGCCGCCCAGGCTGCAGCCCACGGCTGTGCCACCGCCATTGGTGTAGGCGGTGAAGTAGTTCAGCACATTGAAGCTGGCCACCTTGACATTGCCGCCCACGGCTTCGGGTGCCGCAGTTCTCGGATTGCTCGAGGTGAAGGTGGGGACCACCAGCGGATGGATCTTGTAGAGGCCGAGGCCCGGGTTGCCGCTGGTGGCCAGGCCGTAGTCGATCACGCCGGTGATGGCGCCGGTGGTGTCACCTGCACGGGGCAGCGCGCCGGCCGCCAGGTAAGGGGTGGGGTTGGGGTTCTGCAGGCTGCTGCCGTCGTCCAGCAGGATGGTGCGGCGTGCATTGGCGTCGGCGAGGGCCACGGCCTGGGGGCCGGGGCGCAGACGGTTGGTCGGCGTCTCGAGCCGGCCGCCGGCCGACAGCGTCAACTGGCCGTAGCGCCCCTGGAAGAAGTTCTGCGCCACGGTCAGCGGGCCGGTCAGCGTGACCAGCATGCCTTCGTAGCGCTCCAGGTCGCCGGCCGTGGTCACCGGCAAGGTCACCACCACGGGCGCCACGCTGTAGCCACTGCCCAGCACCGTGATGCCGGTCGGGCTGACCAGTTCGGTGACGTTGCGGGCCACGGTGTCGGTGGAGCCGGTGTTGAACTCGGAGACCTGGGCGCTCAACTGGATGCGCTGGCCCGCGTTGACGGTAGGCGCCGTGCTGGTGAAGACGAAGATGCCGTCCGACGTGAGCGGGTTGCCGTCACCCACCGGGTCTTGCAGGAAGAAGCCGTTGTTGTTGACCTTGGTGACCACGCCGCTGGTCACCACGGTCTGGCCGGCAAACGCACTGGCGTGGCCGCTGCCTTGGATGCTGTAGATCGGCGTGACGCCTGCGATGGTGACCGTGAAGCTGCAACTGGCCGTCTGGGCATCGTTGTTGCCCCACTGCAGGCCCAGGCTGTAGCTGCCGGGTGTGACGTTGGCGGCCACCTGCAAGGTCTGCGTGGCCGTGCCGCCGGCGATGTTGGCGGCGGTGAAGCTGCCCAGGGTGAAGCCCGCCGGCCAGGAGCCCACAGGGACGGCGCTGGTGACGATGCTGTCAGGGTCGGTCGCACTGGTGCTCAGCAGGGCGACACTGCCGGCGGCCACGCTGGCGGCGGGGCAGGTGGGGACGATGGGCAGGTTGGTCTGCGTGCCGCACAGGTTGGCCGGGCTGCCCGAGTTGCGGGGCGCTGCAGTGGCCGCAGTGAAGTCGGCCAGGTTGCTGTTGGTGTCGACACAACCATTGCCGTTGCGCAGCGCAGCCGTGGTGCTGGTCAGCAGGCCAGTGGGCGTGCCCTCGGCCGTGGTAGCGGCGCCATAACCTACAAAGTCGATGGCGCCTGCCGGTACCGTGCCCGAGAAGGCGGTGCTGTTGCTGGCCAGCGCCACCTTGCCTGAAGCGCCACCCATGGCGATCGTGCCGGTGACATCACCGACCACATCGACCGAGCCGCCGCTGCCCTGGGCCTGCCTGACCAGCAGGTAGCGACCCGGCTGCAGCACCGTGCCTGGCGCAATGGCGGTGACCTGCCAGCTCGAACCCGTGGCCGATGCGTACTGCACCGACCAGCCGCCGATGGCCACCGGGCTGTTGCCGTTGTTGAACAGCTCGATGAAATCCTGCTTGAGCGTGGCGCCTGAATTGCCACCGGCACCGTAGACCTGGCTGATCACGATGGCCGCGCCTGCGGGCGCCGCCAGCCCCAGCCCAAGCAGCGGCAGGGCGGTGGCCAAGGTGGCCAAAAAGCGGTTCAGAGGCGGGCGGCAAGTGGGCATGGCGGTGGATCCAGTCTGAGAAATGACAACAGCGTCGGCCAGCATGGCGACGCTGCAGGGCAGTGAAAACGCAGGTATCGAGCCGTGCCTGCCAACCTTGCACACGTCGGGTGTGCCCGGTGGGCGGCCAAGGCGTTGGGGTCAACCGCGACGACGCTTGATGAGCAGGCCCAGGGCACCGATACCGGCCAGCATCAGGGCATAGGTTTCGGGTTCGGGAACCGAGGTGACGGTGAAGGCGGTCAGGTTGGGCGCGGTCGTGGTGTAGGTGCCGTTGGTGGTGTCGACCGTCCAGTTGGCCGCGTTCGCCAGCAAAGGCAGGTAGGCGCCGAAGCTGGCCAGGCCGCTGCGCGCACCGGTGTATTCGGCAAAGTCGGGCGTGGCCGACGGCACCAGGGCGTTCAGGCGGATGGCGTTGATGCCCTGGGTCAAGCCGGTGCCGGTCAGGGAGCCGTCGACTGCGAAGTTGCCGTTGGTCACTGCGGCCAGAAAGGTGCCGGGGCTGCTGACCGTGCCCAGGTAGGCATAGACCGTTTCAGTGCTGTTGGCGATGCCCCAGTTGGCGCTGCCCGAGACACTCACGCGCGACAGCGTGCCGACCGACGCACTGGGAGTCGACTTGTCGTAGTCCTTCAGGCGGACCACGGTGCCGGCAGCGATGGCATTGCCGCCCGACACCCATTGGCTGTAGCTTTCGCCGGTGTTGAAGGCAGAGCCGTTCCATTCGTTGTCGCTGAAGAATACGGTGGTGTTGGCAGCGATGCCGGTCAAAGCCACGAAGCTCAGGCCGTCTTCGTCCGCATTGAAGGTGGTGAATGCAATGTCGCCGGTGGTCAGCGCAGAAGCGGGCAGCGCGGCCGCAACGATCAGGGCGAGGGCAAGTTTCTTGAACATGGTGGATCCTGTGGTGGTGGGGTGAAGCGAGGGGTAGAGGGGCGGGCAACTGCGTTGCAGTCGAAGGTGAGCGCCCGATCAGAGGTGCGTGCGGGTGCTCAGCGGTCGCGGCGCTGGCGGACCGTGGCGCCCAGCAGCGCCAGGCCGCCCAGCAGCAGGGCCCAGGCCTGGGGTTCGGGCACCGGGGCATAGACCCACAAGGCCGAGCGGCCATTGGTGCCTGCCAATTCGCCCACGACGTACAGCCGGCCCTGGTCGTCCATCGTCAGGCCTTCCAGTTGCCCGGCGGTGCCGACGTTCAGGCTGCCGTAGATGTTGCCGCTGCGGTCGATCTCCAGGATTCGGCCCGAGGCTTCGCTGAGCACCAGCAGGTGGCTGAAGTCGGCATGGCTGGCCAGGTTGGACTGATTGGACAAGGCGAACACGTCGGCGATGTCAAGCACACCCAGCAGCGCCGGGTTGAACAGATTGACCGAGTTCACCGTGGTGGGTGAACCGTTGCTGGCCGTGCCGGCAGCAAAGTTGAGGGTGGTCTGGAACAGGCCGATGGGACTCTGCTCCTTGGCCACGATGAAACCACCGGTGAGCGGGTCGCGCGAGAAGCCTTCGATGCCGATGTTTCCGATGGTGGTGCCCAGCTTCACGGTCTGGGTGCCCAGCGCGCCGTGGGTGGTGCCGGCGGTGTAGGTCAGCAGGTTCAACTGGCGGTAGCGCTCTTCGCCCAGCACGAACTGGCCATTGCCCATGTAGGCCAAGCCTTCGGGATCGTAGAAGTAGGTGCCCTGCGGCTTCGCGGGGTCGGCCGCCAGCGCCATCGAGTCGATCAACTCGCCCTTGAGGCTGACCTGGGTGATGGACGTGCCGCCGTCACCCACCACGAACAGGGTCTTGGTGTCCCAGTTGTAGCTGACCGCCGAGGCTTCGTCGGCCAGAAGGTTGCTGCCACTGCCCAGAGGCAGGTTGTAGGCACCAATGCGTTGGTAGGTGGAGAGATCGACGCCACCGGCGGCCTGAGCCGGCGATGCCAACCCCGTCATGCTGAGCGCTATGCATACGCCCGCTGTGTACTTGTTCATGGGTGTGCTCCTGACCAGAAGGTTGGAGCATTGATGAGCAAGATGAATGCTCAGTGACGGTGTGTGAAATCCGTGACTCGAACAGCACCCCCTATTTCAGGGGTTCACGATGCCCGATGACACATGACCCGAGGGCACATGGCGCGATGCGCTCTCGATGTGCCGGGGGTGGTCGTCAAAAAAGAAATCGGGCTCGAACTCGCGCAGGAACTCACCCTTGGGCAGGCCGCCCAGGAACATGGCCTCGTCCACCTCGATGCGCCAGTCCATCAGGGTGCGGATGGCCCGCTCGTGGGCGGGTGCGCTGCGGGCAGTCACCAAGGCGGTGCGCACCCGCATGCCCGAGGCGGCGCCCGCTCGCTGCAGTTGCTGCAAGGCCAGCAGCAGCGGCTTGAAGGGGCCGGCGGCCAGGGGCGTGCCGGCCTGGGCATGCTCGTGCGCATGGAAGGCGGCCAGGCCATCACGCTGGTAGACCTGCTCGGCTTCGTCGGAGAACAGCACGGCATCGCCATCAAAGGCAATGCGCAACTCTTGCGGATGCGCGGGGGACGCCTGCGGCGACTGCGGCGCCACGCGCGCCGCCGGTACGCCGGCGGCCAGGGCGGCCCGCACGTCGGCCTCGTTGGCCGACAGGAACAGTTGCGCCCCCAGGGGCCGCAGGTAGCGCCAGGGCGGCTGGCCGCGCGTGAATACGCCACGCTCTACTGCCAGCCCGTAGTGCTTGCAGGAGCGGAAGACGCGCAAGCCCGATACCGGGTCATTGCGCGACAGGATCACCACCTCCACCCGAGGCGCCGCGCCCGTGGCCGCGCCGCCATTGAAAGCCAGCAGCTTGCGCGCCAGTGCCAGCGCGACGCCCGGCAGGGCTGGCTCGTCCAGCCGGGCCAGTTGCAGTTGTTTGTAGGCCTGGTCGTCGCCGGTTTCGAAGACCTGGTTCTCGGCCTCGAAGTCGAACAGCGCACGCGATGCCAGGGCGACCACCAGGGGCCTGGCAGGTGCATCGGATAGCGCAAGGTCGGGAGGGCCCATGCAAACCATCATAGTGGGCGGGGTCTGGCCGGCCGATCGCACCAGCGCGGGCATCAAGTTCGGCGCGCCGGGGCCGAAAAACGCCTGGCAGGCCTGCAACGTGGCCTGCGTCACGTCAGACCCCATGCTTCGCCTCTTCCGTCGCCCGCTGCATGACCTGCTGCAGCACCTGCTGCAGCACCTGCTGCAGCGCTTGCTCGTCCTGGCCATGGCGTCGGCTGCCGGCCTGGCGCTGGCCACGGCGCCCGCGCCCTTGGTGCTGGACGATGCCCAGGCCGAGGTCGACCCGTGGCCCGCCATTCGAATGCTGGCCGACCCGGGCCATCAACTGGACCTGGCGGCGGTGCGCCAGCGCCTGGCCGACTTTCAACCCCCCACCGGCGCGGCGTCCAACCTGGGTCCGCGCCGTGAAGCGATCTGGCTGCGCCTGCCGCTGCAGGTGGCCGTTGGTGATGGCCACTGGCTGCTGGAGATCGCCTACCCGGTGCTGAACCAGGCCGACGTGTACCTGCTCAGCGATGGGGTGCTGCAGCAGCAGGCGCGCCTGGGGGCGGGCCAGCCCTATGCCAGCCGGCCCATGCCCGGGCGCACGCACACGCTGGCGCTGAGATTGCCGCCGGGCCAGGCGCATGAGCTGTACATCCGCGTGGTGACCGAGAGCGCCATGGCGCTGCCGATCTACCTGCACAAGCCCCAGCGCCAGCAAGACACCGAGGGCCGCCGGCTGCTGGCACATGGCCTGATGCTGGGTGTGGCGCTGGCGCTGCTGATCTACAGCCTGGCGCACTGGCTCAGTCTGCGCGAGGACATGTTCGGCCTGTATGCCCTGCTGCTGCTGGGCACCACCGTCTTCTTCCTCGATTTCTCCGGGCTGACGCAGCAGTACCTGGGCTTGCAGCGGGTGGGGCTGCAGGCCAAGCTGTCTCCAATGTCGGTGCTGGTGGCGCTGGCCGCCGGCGCACGTTTCGTGGCCTTGTCGCTGTACACCCGCCAGCACAGCCCGCGGTTGCACCTGGGGCTGAACGCGCTGTGCATCGCCGCGCTGGCCGGCCTGGTGCTGTCGTTGCTGGGCGTGCTGGACTACCGAGCGACCCAGCTGTGGGCCACGGCCTTGGGGCCCTTGGCGCCCGTGCTGGCCATTCCGGCGGCCTGGCGCCGTTTGCGCCAGGGCGACATCGCGGCGCGTTATGTGCTGGCGGGCTGGTGCGTCTATACCGTGGGTGCGGTCACCATGGCCGGTGTCCTGCGGGGTTGGGTACCCGCCAACCGCCTGACCCTGGTCGTGTTCCAGTGGGCCTCGCTGGTGGAGATGCTGGTCTGGCTGCGCGTGCTGGGCATGCACATCGCGGCCTTGCGCCGCCATGCCGAGCGCACCGAACTCGAGCGCGCAGCGCTGGTGACGCTGGCCCACACCGATGCGCTCACCGGCCTGCCCAATCGGCGCGGCTTGCAGCAGGCGCTGACCACGGCGTTGCCGGCCTGCAGTGCCCAACAGCCGCTGGCTGTCTTTCTGCTGGACCTGGACGGTTTCAAGCTGGTCAATGACCGGCTGGGGCACGATGCCGGCGACGCGCTGTTGGTGCAGGTCGGCCAGCGCCTGCGCGCGCAGGTGCGCCAGGCCGATCTGGTGGCGCGGCTGGGCGGCGACGAGTTCGTCGTGATGGCGCCCGGCATTCCCGGCGAAGCCGAGGCCCTGGTGCTGGGCCGCAAGTTGCTGAACGCTTTCAGGCAGTCGTTCAACGTGGAGGGCCAGGACTGCAGGGTGGGCCTGACCATCGGCTTTGCGCTGGCGCCGCAGGACGGTCTGCAGGCCGACGACCTGCTCAAGCGCGCCGATGCCGCGATGTACGCCGGCAAGCAGGCGGGCCGCCACACCGTGCGCCGCAGTGGTGCGTCGGTGGGTCTGGCCGGCTGAAAGCCCGCCGCAACCGCCTCAGTTCATGAAGCCCAGCGGCCCACGCTTGCCGGCGTGGCCGGCCTGCGGCAGGTCGCCCACGCCGAGCCGGTGGCGGCCATCGAGCCGGGCGTTGCCGAAGGCCGTCATCCAGGCGTGGCGCATCTCGCGGGGGGCCAGTTCGGCCAGGCGGTCCAGCACCTCTTCGGCCGGTTCGGCATCAAAGCGCTGGCCCCAATCGTGCTGGCTGCGGATGCCGGTGTACAGGCGCCGTGCGATGGTGCGGGCCGCGTCCCGATCCGGGGCCTGCACCTGGTAGACATTCACCCGGTTGAGGATGGGCTCGGGGATGCTGCGTTCATCATTGGCTGTGGCCACCCAGATCACCTGGCTGGCATCGACTGCCACCTCGGCAAACTCGTCGATGAAGGCGCCGGCGGTGTCGTGCTCGAGCAGGCTGTACAGCGCGCCCAGCGGGTCGTAGGCGTGTTCACCCCGGGCCTTGTCGATCTCGTCGACCACCATCACCGGGTTGGCGTACTGGCCGTCCACCAGGGTCTCGAACACCTTGCCCGGCCGCGCGCCCTTCCACTGGCTGCTGGCGCCCGACAACACCCAGCCGGCAGTGAGCGAGCTCATCGAGATGAAACCCATGCCGGTGCCCAGCAACTGCGCCACCTCGCGTGCAAAGTGGGTCTTGCCCACGCCGGGCGGGCCCAGCAGCAGCATGGGGGTGATCTCCAGCGCATCGTGGCTGTCATGGCACAAGGCCAGCTGGCGGCGGATGTCGTCGAGCACGGCGTGGAAGTTGGGCATCTCGTCGTACAGGTGGTCCATGGCCGGCAGGCCGCTGGGCTTGACCTGAAAGCGCTCGGGGCCTTTTTCAAGCATGCGCTCGTAGGTGCTGCGCAGATGCTCATGCTCCTTCATCGGCAGCTTGGTCAGGCGCCGCTCCACCTCATCGCAGCGGTAGACGCTGCGCATCTGCGCCACGGCAAAACCACCCCTTGGGGGCAGGGCCACCAGATCGGTTGACGGGCTGGGCATGCGCAAACCTCCTGAAATCCGTTGGTCCATTGCAGCAAGCTGCCGGGGCGGTGAAGCGGCGAAAAGGCGGCCGTTGACGCCGCAGTTGACCGGCACTGGCGAAACGCCCATCCGTGCGTGCGGCCTTTCGGTCACTGTCAGCGACCGTTCGTCGCATCCGGCATGGCGGTGTCACGGTCGGCGGGCAAGATCGGGGCCTGCAATTCAAGGAGACTCCAAGATGAACCGCGTTCTGCACTGGCTGGACCGCTTCTTCGGCCTGGCCCTTTCGGCCGCGCTGGCCATGGCTGTGTTGACCGCTTGGCCAGGCGCGGCGCAGGCCGCTGGCAACTTGTTCGGCAGTGCCGACCTGGCCACCGAGGCCCGCAATGTGGCCGAATTTGATGCGGTGCTGACCCGGGGGCCCGATGTGGTGGTGCGCCAGGGGGCGGCGGTGTCGGTGTCGGTCAAGGCCGACCGCCAACTGCTGGCCCTGCTCGAAACGGTGGTCGAAGACACGGCGCAGGGCAAGACGCTGGTGTTGCGCTGGAAGCCGGGCAGCCTGGTCACCACCCGGCACAGCCCGGTCGTCACCATCACCACCCCGCGCCTGGCCGCGCTGCTGGTGATGGGCTCGGGCGATGTGCTGGCCGAGCAGATCAGTGGCCCACGGCTGCTGGCCCGGGTCGAAGGCTCGGGCGACATCAAGCTCAGTGGTTTGGCGGTGGACGAGCTGAAGCTGGAGATCAAGGGCTCGGGTGACATCCAGGCCAGCGGCCGGGCCACCCGCCTGGCCGTGGCCATCGCCGGCAGCGGCGATGTGCGCAGCACCGGCCTGTTGGCCGACGACGTGAGCGTCAGCATTGCCGGTTCGGGCGACGCCAGTGTGTTTGCCGACAAGACCTTGGCGGTCAGCATTGCCGGCTCGGGCGACGTGGTCTACAGCGGCAATGCCACCGTGCGCAAGACGGTGGCGGGCAGCGGCTCGGTGAGCAAGCGCTGATGTCAAGCGCGGTTGCCAAGCGCTGATGCAAAGCGCGCATGCCAAGCGCGCATGTCAAGCGCGCATGTCAAGCGCGCAAGACCGCACCCTACACTGGCGGGCACGCCTTCTTGCCCGCCTGAATGAGCCTGCCACCCGCTCCCCGCCGTAAACGATCACCGGCCACGGCCGCCAATCCGGGTGGGGTGGCGCCAGTCACGCTGGAGATGGTGGCCCAGGCTTCGGGGGTGTCGCCCAGCACGGTGTCGCGCATCCTCAACGGCACGGCCACTGTCAGCGCGGCCAAGCAGGCAGCAGTGCAAGAGGCCATCCAGGCCCTGGGCTTTCGGCCCAATCCGGTGGCGCGTGGCCTGGCCGGCGGGCGCACCCTGAGCATCGGCGTACTCACCCAGACCATCAGCAGCCCGTTCTACGGCGAGGCGCTGCACGGCATCGAGACCCGGCTCGAATCGGCCGGCTACATCCCGCTGTTTGTCAGCGGGCACTGGCATGAGGACGACGAGCGCAAGGCCCTGGACGCGCTGATGTCGCGCCGGGTGGACGGCCTCATCGTGCTGGCCGGCCGCCTGCCCAATGCGGCACTGCAGGCCTATGCCAAGGTGTTGCCTATGGTGGTGGTGGGGCGTGAGCTGCAGGGCCCGGGGCTCTTCAGCCTGGGTTTTGACAACCGCGCCGGTGCACGCATGGCCACACGCCACCTCACCGAGGCGGGCCACCGCCGCATCGCCTTCATCTCGGGCGACACCAACCACGCCGACGCGCTGGATCGGCTGGCCGGCTACCAGCAGGCGCTGCAGGAGGCCGGCATCGCGCCCGACTCCGAACTGGTGATCCCCGGCGACTACACCGAGGTGGGCGGCCTGGCGGCGGTGCACCGCCTGCTGGAGCGCAAGACCGCCTTCACCGCCTTGTTTGCGGCCAACGACCAGACCGCCATCGGTGCCGCATTGGGCCTGTACCGCCAGCACATCCGGGTGCCCGACGATGTGTCGCTGGTGGGTTTTGACGACCTGGCGCCCGCCAAGTTCGCCATCCCGCCGCTGACCACCGTGCGCCAGTCGGTCTATGAGATGGGCGCCCAGGCCGCCAGCGCCATCCTCGATTTGCTGCGCGGCGTGCAGCCGACAGCGGTGCTGCCGCAGCCGCAGCTGGTGCTGCGCGAATCCACCCGCCGTCTGGCCGATTGATCCGCCACGGGCGGTGCGCCGGGGCGCCCGGTCGTCAGGTGTTGCGGGTTACGGGTTAACGAGAGGATGCAAGCGCCGGGCAGTCAACGATACTTTTTGAAAGCGCTTTCAAGCGCTGTGACCTGCCGTGCCCAAAACTGCACATACCACCCGCTGACCGGAGACAAGCGATGAACACAACGACCACTGCCCGCCGCCAGGGCCGGCCACCCGAGCGCTGCGCCATCCGCCCCGTGGCGGCCGCCTGCGCGCTGCTGCTGCTGTCCACCGGCACGGCCATGGCGCAAGACGCCAAGCCCGCCGATGCCCGGAGCGTCACCGTCACCGGCATCCGCCGTGCCATCGAGACGTCGGTGGCCACCAAGCGCAATTCCGATTCCATCGTCGAGGCGGTGTCGTCTGAAGACCTGGGCAAGCTGCCCGACGCCAGCATCGCCGAGGCGCTGGCCCGCCTGCCGGGCCTGACCGGCCAGCGCGGCTCGGATGGCCGGGTCAATGTGGTCAGCATCCGGGGCCTGGCGCCGCAGTTCGGCGGTGCGCTGCTGAACGGGCGCGAGATCGTCAGCTCGGGCGACAGCCGCGCGGTCGAATACGACCAGTTTCCGTCCGAGCTGGTGGGCTCGGTGCTGGTCTACAAGACTGGCGATGCCAGCCTGATGGGCCAGGGCCTGTCGGGCACAGTCGACATCAAGACGCTCAAGCCACTGGACGTGCGTGGCCGCCAGTTCAACATCAACCTGCGCGGCGAGCAGAACTCCATTGGCACTTTGGTGCCGGGCGTTGCCAGCCCCACCGGCCTTCGCTTCAGCGCCTCCTTCGTCGACCAGTTCGCCAACAACACCGTGGGCGTGGCCCTGGGCTTTGCGCGTTTGCAAACCACCACGCAAGTCAAGCAGACCGAGCTGAACGAGTACGCCGACTACACCGTCTTCGGCATGCCGCTCATTGGCAACAAGCCCTCGCTCTTCCCCGGCCAGACCATCGACTGGAAGGGCCCCTACCAGGCCCAGGCCCTGACGCCGATGTTCTGGACGGCCACCTCGTCGACCAAGAAGCAGACCCGCGACGGCCTGATGGCTGTGCTCGACTACAAGCCCAACAAAGATCTGCGCAGCCAGCTCGACCTGTACTACTCCAAGTTCGACACCCACGAGGTGGGCGGCAAGTTCCTGGCCAGCATGTACGCCACGCCGGGCTGGGGTGGCGGGCCGGCCTTGACCATGTCGAATGTGGGCACCACGCAAGACGGCAAGAACACCCTGGCCACCAGCGCCACCATCGACAACATGCCGGCCACCACCGGCAACTTCGACAACAAGCGCAAGGACACCATCACCTCGGTGGGCTGGAACACGTCGCTGAAGTTCGCCGAACGCTGGACGGCGGTCAGCGACCTGAGCTTCTCGCGCGATGTGCGTGACGAGGCCTACACCGAGGCCTACGCCGCCCCTTACGACTACACCACCGGCAACTGGAAGCTCGGCTCCTTCAAATGGAACGTGCCGGTCAATGGCGGTGCGCAGACCTTCACCCCGCTCAACGGCAGTGCCTACGGCACCGCGTCGGGCATGGCCTTCGGCGATTGCTGCGGCTTCAATTTCGTGGGCGGCCAGCCGCGCTGGACGGGTGCCATCCGAGCCCCGCACATCGAAGACGAGATCAAGACCGTGCGCCTGTCACTGCGGCGTGACCTGGACGGACTGTTCAGCGCCATCACCGCCGGCGCCAACTACACCCAGCGCGACAAGACGGTCGACAAGAACGAAACCCGCCTGCTGATGCCGCTGGACGGCAACGGCAACAACATCCGCACCATCCCGGCCGGCGCGGTCGGCACGCCTTTCAACATGGCCTGGGCCGGCATCGGCAGCCTGGTGCGCATCGACGTGCCCGCCCTGGCGGCGTCGGGCGCCTTGTCACCGCAGCCGGTGTTCTTCGGCCAGGCCGACAACGCCTCCAGCGTGCACGAGAAGGTCAGCACGCTGTTTGCCATGCTCAACATCGACACCGAGATCGCCAAGATCCCCGTGCGCGGCAACATCGGCGTGCAGAGCGTGCACACCAGCCAGCGGTCGACGGGCTGGGAGTACCGCGGCAATGCCGATGTGCCCGACGTCAGCCAGCTCTTCGCGCGCAGTGGTGGCACCAGCTACAACGACGTGCTGCCCAGCCTGAACCTGGTGGCCAATCTGCAGAGTGACCTGATCGCACGCTTCGGCCTGTCCACGTCCACCGCGCGGCCCAACATCCAGGACATGCGCGCCGGCACCAGCACGCCCACCCTGATCACCGATCCGGGCATCGACCAGGGCAAGTGGCGCGAGGCCTATGCCGGCAACCCCGCGCTCAAGCCCTGGCGTGCGGCGGCCATCGACCTGTCGGTGGAAAAGTACTTCGGCAAGCGCAGCTACGTGGCCGCTGCGGCCTTCCGCAAGAACCTGCTGAGCTACATCACCTATGGGGTGAGTGCGCGCGACAACACCTTCCTGCCGCTGCCCACCAACTTGCCGCCGGGCATCGTGGTGCAGAAGTTCGGCCCGGTCTTCCAGCCGCTGAATGGCGCCGGTGGCAAGGTCGAGGGCATCGAGCTGGCCGGTGCACTGGAAGCATCGCTGGTCAACAAGGCGCTCGACGGCTTTGGCGTGGTGGCCAGCTTCAGCAAGCTCAGCAGTTCGATCCGCGACCAGAGCGTGGACCAGAACTCGGGCAAGGTGATCGCAGGCACCAGCACCTCGCTCAACGGCTTGTCGGGCCGCTCGAACAGCGTGACCGCCTACTATGAGAAAGACGGTATCGCCGCCCGTGTGAGCCAGCGCTACCGCTCGCCGTTCACCGCCACCACCAAGGACATCTACCTCAACAGCACCACCCGTACCCAGGCGGCTGACAAGGTGGTCGACATGCAACTGGGCTACACCTTCGAGACTGGCCCTTACAAGGGCTTGTCCATCCTGCTGCAGGTCAACAATCTGCTGGACAAGACCGTCGTGAACATGAAGTCAGTGGGCAGTGACGTCAGCGTTCCTGATCCGAAGGCGCAGTACCCGAACTACATCTCCCAGTTCGGCCGCCAGACTCTGCTGGGTGTGAACTACAAGTTCTGAGCGGGCACCCACCAACCGCGCGCGATGAGCCTCCATCCGGTCCGCAACATCGTCATCGCCGGCGGCGGCACGGCCGGGTGGATGACTGCCGCCGCCCTGGCCAATGTGCTGGGGCAGGCGTGCAACGTGCGGGTGGTTGAATCGGACGAGATCGGCACCATCGGGGTGGGTGAGGCCACCATCCCGCACATCAGCCAGTTCAATGCCGCACTGGGCATCGACGAAGACGAGTTCCTGAAGGCCACGCAGGGCAGCTTCAAGCTGGGCATCGAGTTCGTCAACTGGGGCGCGCTGGGCGAGCGCTACATCCACGGCTTCGGCAAGGTGGGGCAGGCCACCGAGGCGCTGCCGTTCCACCACTTCTGGCTGCGTTTGGCGCAACTGGGCCGGGCCAGCCCGCTGGAGGCCTATTCGATCAACACGGTGGCGCCGCGCCAGGCCAAGTTCATCCGCGCCCGCACCGACATGCCGGGCTCGCCGGTGGCCGACATCGTGCACGCCTTCCACTTCGATGCTGGCCTGTACGCGCGCTTCTTGCGTCGCTATGCCGAAGCGCGCGGTGTGCGCCGCACCGAAGGCCGGGTGCAGCAGGTCACGCGCCATGCCGACAGCGGCCACATCGACGCCCTGGTGATGGCCGATGGCGAGCACATCGCCGGTGACTTTTTCATCGACTGCACGGGCATGCGCGCCTTGCTGATCGGCCAGACGCTGGGTGTGGGCTACGAGGATTGGTCGCATTGGCTGCCTTGCGACAGCGCGCTGGCGGTGCCCTGTGAATCGGCCGGGCCGCTGTTGCCCATGACCCGGTCTACCGCCCATGCAGCGGGCTGGCAGTGGCGAATCCCGCTGCAGCACCGCACCGGCAACGGCCATGTCTACTGCAGCCGTTTCATGGGGCAGGACGAGGCCACGGCGCTCTTGATGGCCAACCTGGACGGCACGCCCACCGCCGAGCCGCGCGCCCTGCGATTTACGGCCGGGCGGCGCCAGCAGTTCTGGGTGGGCAACTGCGTGGCGGTGGGTTTGTCCAGCGGCTTTCTCGAGCCGCTCGAATCGACCAGCATCCACCTCATCCACACGGCCATCTCGCGCATCATCGGGTTCTTTCCGCACCGGGGTTTCGATGCGGCCGACACGGCTGTCTACAACGCCGTGACGCTGACCGAATACGAGCGCATCCGCGATTTTCTGATCCTGCACTACAAGCTGACGCGGCGTGACGATTCGGCCTTCTGGAACTACTGCCGCAGCATGCCCATCCCCGATTCGCTGCAGCTGAAGATCGACCTGTTTGCCGCCAACGGCCGCACCCTGCGCGAGAGCGACGACCTGTTCACCGAAATGAGCTGGCTGCAGGTGATGGTGGGCCAGGGCCTGGTGCCGCGCGGCTACCATCCCTTTGCCGACCTGCGCAGCGCCGACGAGGTGGCCGGCTACCTGCAGAACGTCGAAGGCGTCATCGCCCAGTGCGTGCGGGCCATGCCCACCCAGGCGCAGTTCATCGCCGAGCACTGCGCTGCGCCGGGCGCATGAGCCAGGCCCCGTTGCCCCGCCGCACGGTACTGGCCGCCGGCCTGGCCACCGGCTGGGCCTATGGTCTGCCGGTGCGCGCTGCAGCCCCGCGCGTGCTGACGGTGGCGGCCTTTCCGCTGATCGACAAGATCGTCGAGGCAGCCCTGCCGCAGTGGCGCCAACTGCACCCCGACGTCGAGCTCAAGGTGCTCAGCCGGCCGTATGCCGACCACCACACCGCCATGACCACCGCGCTGTCCACGGCGGTCTACCTGCCTGACGTGATGGCGCTGGAGCAGAGCTACGTGGGCCGCTTCGCCCAGGGCACCGGGCTGGATGATCTGAGCCGCGCGCCCTTCGACATCGCCCGCCACCGTGCCCACTACGCGCCCTATGCCTACGACCAGGCCACCACGCGCAGTGGTGCGGTGGTGGCCGCGCCGGCCGACATCGGCCCGGGCACCCTGCTGTACCGCACCGACGTGCTGGCCAAGGCCGGCGTGCAGCCCGAAGACCTGACCCGCTCGTGGGACAGCTACATCGAGGCCGGCATCCAGATCAAGCGCAAGACCGGCGCTTTCCTGATCGGCCATGTGCAAGGGGTGAAGAACATCCTGATGCGCGCCGGTGCCAAGCCGGGCGAGGGCCTGTACTTCGACAGCGCATCGCGTGTGCTGGTCAACACGCCGCGCTTTGTGCGCGCCTTCGAGGTGGCACGCAAGGTGCGCCAGCACCAGCTCGATGCGCGGGTGGGCGAGTGGACCAACGACTGGGCCGAAGGCTTCAAGCGCGGCACCCTGGCCACCGAGATGAGCGGCGCCTGGCTGGTGGGCCAGCTCAACAACTGGGTGGCGCCCGCCACCAAAGGGCTGTGGCGCGCCGCGCAACTGCCCGAGGGGGCCTACACGGCCTACGGCGGCGCCTTTTATGCCGTGCCGCGCCATTCGGCGCCCGAGAACAAGGCCCTGGCCTGGGATTTCATCCGCATGATGACGCTGGACCGCGGGCGCCAGTTCGCGGCCTTCAAGTCGCAGGACGCCTTTCCGGCCCTGGTCGATTGTTACGACGACCCGTTCTTCGATGAACCGCTACCCTTCCTGGGTGGCCAGAAGGCGCGGCTGCTGTGGCGCGACGCCGCCCGGCGCATCCAGGCCATGCCGGTGCACAAGCAGTCCACCTTTGCCGACGAAGTGATCACCACCGAGCTCGACCACGTGCTCGACCGCGGCAAGCCCATTCCCCAGGCCCTGGCCGATGCCGAGCGCCTGATTGCGCGACGCGCTCTGCGGTGAGCCCGCGCTGACGCTGCCATGCGCTTGCCTGCCTTCCTTCGCCTGTCGCCCCGCTGGGCGCCGTATGTGTTCATCAGCCCGTTCCTGCTGTTGTTCGGCGTGTTCGGCGTGTTTCCGCTGCTGTTTTCGCTCTACCTGGCTTTTCAATCGTGGGAGCCCACCAGTGGCCTGGGTGCGATGCAGTTTGTCGGGCTGGACAACTTCGCCTTTGCGCTGGGCGATGCGTGGTTCTGGAAGTCGCTGAAGAACACCTTCTGGCTGGCGGTGGTCACCGGTGTGCCGCAGCACCTGGTGGCCATTCCGCTGGCGGTGTTCCTGCACACGGCGCTAAAACGTTCGCGCAACGCCATGGTCGGCGCCTACTTTCTGCCCTACATCACGTCCACGGTGGCCATTGCCATCATGTTCAGCTCACTGTTCTCGCGTGATTACGGCCTGGTCAATGCCGGCCTGGGGCTGTTCGGCGTGGCGCCGGTGGATTGGCTCAACCAGCCCGAATCGCTCAAGCCGGCGATCGCGTTGATCATCTTCTGGCGCTACCTGGGCTTCAACGTGGTGCTCTACCTTGCAGCGCTGCAGACCATCCCGAAAGACCTGTACGAGGCCGCCACCATGGACGGCGCGGGCAAGCTGCAGCAGTTTTTCTTCATCACCCTGCCCAGCCTCAAGCCGATGATCTACTTCGGCGTGATGCTCAGCATCATCGGCGGCCTGCAGATCTTCGAAGAGCCCTTCATCCTGACCGATGGCAAGGGCGGTGCCGACCAGGCCGCGATGACGGCCGGCGTCTACCTCTACCGCATGGCCTTCGACTTCAATGATTTCGGTGGCGCCAGTGCCATGAGCTGGGTGCTGTTTGCCGTGGTGGCCGCGATGACCTGGCTGACCAACCGCGCCTTCCACCCCGGCAAGAAGGCCGTGCGATGAACCGCGAACGCGCCACCGTGCTCT
>JANOAQ010000216.1:0-2448 GCA_031411195.1 Burkholderiaceae bacterium
CAATCACGTGCTGCGCAGCTCGCACGCCGGCCCGGCGGGCGACCCCGGCTACCACACCGAAGGCCCGGAGGCCGACCTGTACCTGGAAGGCCACGACCAGCACCGGGGCTGGTTCCACAGCTCGCTGCTGCTGGCCAATGCGCTGTATGGCCGCGCGCCCTACCGCGGCTTGCTGACCCACGGCTTCACCGTGGACAGCCAGGGCCGCAAGATGAGCAAGAGCCTGAACAACGGCATCGAGCCACAGGTGATCAACCAGAAGCTGGGCGCCGAGATCATCCGCCTGTGGGTGGCCGCCAGTGACTATTCGGGCGACATCGCCGGCGACGACAAAATCCTGGCCCGGGTGGTGGACGGCTACCGCCGCATCTGCAACACCCTGCGCTTTCTGCTGGCCAATGTGAGCGACTTCGACGTGGCAGCCGATTCGGTCTCGCCCGACGAAATGCTGGAGATCGACCGCTACGCCCTGGCCCGCGCCAGCGCCCTGCAGGCCGAAATCCTGGCGCACTACGAGGTGTATGAATTCCACCCCGTGGTGGCCAAGCTGCAGGTTTACTGCTCTGAAGACCTGGGCGCCTTCTACCTGGACGCGCTGAAAGACCGGCTCTACACCACCGCGCCCAAGAGCGTGGCCCGGCGCAGTGCACAGACCGCGCTGTGGCACATCACCCAGGCCATGCTGCGCTGGATGGCGCCGTTTCTCAGCTTTACCGCCGAAGAGGCTTGGGCGATCTTTGCGCCGGGCCGTGATTCGATCTTCATCGAAACCTACTGGCCCCTGGCCACGCCCGACGAAGGCCTGCTGGCCAAGTGGGCCGCCATCCGCGAAGTGCGCGAGGCGGTGAACAAGGCCATCGAGGCGGTGCGCACCGAAGGTGGGGTGGGCTCGTCGCTGCAGGCCAATGTGACGGTGACCGCGCCGCCCGAGGCGCATGCCCTGCTGGCCAGCCTGGGCGATGACTTGAAGTTCGTCTTCATCACCTCGGCAGTCACGCTGCTGGCGGGGGATGCTCTGGCCATCAGCGTCACGCCGGCCACCGCGCCAAAGTGCGAGCGCTGCTGGCACTACCGCGACGACGTGGGCCACGATGCCGCCCACCCCACGATTTGTGGGCGCTGCACCAGCAACCTGCACGGCGCGGGCGAGGCGCGTCACAGCGCCTGACATGCCCGCTTGGGCGGCAGGCCGCGCCTGTCGCCCACGGTGCAGCCATAGGCGGGCACTCGGTCCACCATGGGCGCTGCTGCCATGTGGCAGCGCTGCCGGCCCTGCCTTGGGTCCGCCCCATGAGCGATCCGCACGCCATCCAGCCCCTGCACGACCATCTGCGGGCACACGCCCGCAGCCAGCCCGCCAAGCCGGCCTACCTCTGGTACGGCCAGGCCATCACTTACGCCCAGATCGATGCCGGCAGCGATGCCTTTGCCGCCCGGCTGGCAGCGCTGGGCGTCAAGAAGGGTGATCCGGTCGCCCTGTTTATGGGCAACTGCCCGCAGTACGTGGTGGCGCACATGGGCATCCAGAAGCTGGGCGCCATCGTCTGCCCCTGCGGCCCGCTGTTCAAGGAGCACGAACTGCAGTACCAGTTGCAGGACCTGGGCGCCCAGATCATCGTGGCGGCCGAGCCTTTGCTGCCGGTCGTCGAGCAGGTGCGCGCGGCCACCGCCATCGCGCATGTGTTTGTCGTGTTCTATGCCGACTGGCTGCCCGCCACACCCAGCATCGACGTGCCCACCGACCTGCTGCAGATGCAGGCCGCCGCCCGCGTGGTGCCGGCCGGCTGTGAAGACTTTCTGGCGGCAACACGCAGCGGCGCAGCCTGCCCCGCGGTGGCCATCGGCATGGACGACGTGGCGCTGATGACCTACACCTCGGGCACCACCGGCCTGCCCAAGGGCGCGATGCTCAGCCACGACAACGCGCTGTTCAAGACCGATGCCGCCGCGCGCTGCAATGGCGTGCAGGGCGATGACGTGCTGCTGGCCATTGCGCCGCTGTACCACATTGCCGGCATGCTGATGGGCATCGACATCACGCTCTACACCGGCGCCACCAGCGTGCTGCTGTTCCGCTTCGACCCGCTGGCCGTGCTGCAGGCCATCGCCCGGCACCGCGTGAGCTGGTGGTACAGCATCGCGCCGATGAACGTGGCGGTGATGAATGTGCCCGGCGCGAAAGACTTCGACCTCACCAGCCTGCGCATGAACCCGGTGACGAGCTTCGGCATCACCTTCACCGAAACGCTCGCGAACCAGTGGCGCGAGTTCGCGCCGAACGTGCGCGCGTTCCGGATCGACCAAACGACGAACGGCATCCCGACGAGCACGTGGATCGATGCGCAGGGCCGGCTCGTCCGAGTCTCCAACGCCGCGGGGTACGCGATGGAACGGTCGGCGTTCGAGATCGCCTACGAGAACTTCCGGCGCCGCGATACGTCGCGCGTG
>JANOAQ010000217.1:0-9189 GCA_031411195.1 Burkholderiaceae bacterium
CTGGACCCGGCCACGCTGGACGAAACGGTGACGCCCAACACCGCCGCGCAGATGTTTGGTGGCAGCGCGCACGGCAATGCGGCCGACGGCCCCAAGCGCTGGCGCGACATCTGGAGCGCCGGCCACAGCGTCAGCGGCGTCAAGCAGGTGCAGACCGTGGAAGCCATGGTCGCCCAGATCGAGCAAGAGTTCCACAAGGCCTTGGCCTGACTCCGAGAGGCATCCACCATGCGCCCCTACCAAGCCGGCCCCACCGCCAGTGCCCTGCTGCTGCGCGCCCTGCAGCGCCACCCGGACCGCACCGCCTTCCGCTGGGACAGCGGTGAACTGAGCTACCGCGCCACGGCCGAGACCATCGGCCGCATGCAGGCGGTGTTTGCCGCAGCCGGCCTGGCGCGTGGCACACGCGTGGCCATCCTGGCCGCCAACCAGGTGGAAGCCTGGTGCGCCGGCCAGGCGGCGATTGCCAGCGGCATGGTCACCACCGCCCTGCACCAGCTGGGCAGCCTGGACGACCACCTGTTCCAGCTGCAGGACTTTGGTGCCGAAGTGCTGGTGGCCGATGGCGCGGCCTTTGGCGCGCGCGCGGCCGACCTGGCGCAGCGCCACAGCGGCTTGAAGCAGGTCTACACCCTGGGGGCGGCCGACTTCGGCAGCAACCTGGCTGCGGCATGTGACCGCATCGGCCACGCCAGTGCGCGCGACCTGTCGGTGGCCACCGACCTGGCCGTCGTCAACTACACCGGCGGCACCACCGGCCGCAGCAAGGGCGCCATGCGCACCCAGGCCGGCCTGTCGGCCATGGTGATCGAAAAACTCAGTGACTTCGACCTGCCCGAAACCCCCGTCTACCTGGCCGCCGCGCCCATGACGCACGTGGCCGGCACCGTCGTGCAGCCCACGCTGATGCGCGGCGGCACGGTGCGGCTGATGGCCGGCTTCCAGCCCGGGCGGTTGCTGGAGCTGATCGAACGTGAGCGCATCAACGTCACCCTGCTGGTGCCCACGATGATCTACACCCTGCTCGACCACCCGGCCCTGGACAACACCGATCTGAGCAGCCTGCACACCCTCCTGTACGGCGCCAGCCCGATGTCGCCCACCCGGCTGGTGGAAGGGCTGCAGCGCATCGGCCCGGTGTTTGCGCAGCTTTATGGCCAGACCGAGGGTTACCCGGTCAGCTTCTTGAAGCGCAGCGACCACGACGCCAGATTGCCCGAGCTCTTCAGCAGCTGCGGCCTGCCCACCAGCGGCAGCCAGGTGGTGTTGCGCGACGAAGAAGACCAACCCGTCGAGCCGGGCGGCGTGGGCGAGCTGTGCGTGCGCAGCCGCCAGGTGATGGAGGGTTACCTCAACCAGCCCGAACTGACCGCCGCCACGCTGAAAAATGGCTGGCTGCACACCGGCGACATGGCCCGCGCCGACGAGCGTGGCTACCTCTACATCGTCGACCGCAAGAAGGACATGATCGTCAGCGGCGGCTTCAACGTGTACCCGCGCGATGTGGAAGACGTCATCAGCAGCCACCCGGCCGTGGCCATGGTGGCGGTGATCGGCGTGCCCGATGCCAAATGGGGCGAGGCGGTGACGGCCATGGTGCAGCTCAAACCCGGCGCCACCGTGGATGCCGAGTTGCTGATCGCCCTGGTGCGCGACAAGAAAGGCAAGGTGCAGGCGCCCAAGCACATCGAGTTCATCGCCGACATGCCGCGCACTGCCGTGGGCAAGATCGACAAGAAGGTGCTGCGCGCGCCGTTCTGGGCCGGGCAGGCGCGGCAGGTGGGCTGACGGCGCAAACCCCGATGCCGGGGCGCGCAGGCGTCCCCTATCCTGCGCGCTGCCGTCGGCGCCCTTGGCCCCGGCGTCCCTTTTTACGGAGTCGACTTCATGAAGCTGAGCACCCTGATCCTGGCCACCACGCTGGCCGCCCTGCCCACCTGGGGCAACGCCCAGACCTACCCGAACAAGCCGGTGCGGCTGGTGGTCACCTTCCCGGCCGGCGGCGCGCCCGACATTCTGGCCCGCCTGTTTGCAGACAAGGCCCAGCTCGGCCAACCCGTGGTCATCGACAACGTGCCTGGTGCCGGCGGCAACATCGGTGCCGACAAGGCGGCCAAGGCCCCGGCCGACGGCTACACCCTGGTGATGGGCACGGTGGGCACGCACTCGATCAACGGCGCGCTCTACAGCAAGATGCCCTACGACATGGTGAAGGACTTCGCCCCCGTGGGCCATGTGGCCAGCGCCCCCAACCTGCTGGTCGTCAACAACGACCTGCCGGTCAGGACGGTGGCCGAGCTGATCACCTACCTCAAGGCCAACCCCAACAAGCTCAGCTTCGGCTCGCCCGGCATCGGCAGCTCGGTGCACGTGTCGGGTGAGCTGTTCAAGAGCCTGACGGGCACCAGCATGCAGCACGTGCCCTACAAGGGCCGACAGTTCGCCATTCCCGATCTGGTGGGCGGGCAAATCCAGCTGATGTTCGACAACATGCCCTCGGCCCTGCCCATGGCCAAGGAAGGCAAGATCCGCGCGGTGGCCCAGACCACGACCAAGCGCTCGGCCGCCGCGCCCGATGTGCCCACCGTGGCCGAGACCGTGCCCGGCTTCGAGGCCACCACCTGGTTCGCCATGTTCGCGCCCGCAGGCACCCCCAAAGAGATCGTGGCCAAGGTCAACGCCGAGATGGTGCGGGTGTTCAAGCTGCCCGATGTGGTGGACAAGCTCAAGGCCCTGGGCCTGGAGCCCTGGATCTCCACCCCCGAAGAACTGGCCAAGTACCAGGCCGGCGAGATCGTGAAGTGGGCCAAGGTGGTGAAGGATTCGGGCGCCAAGGCCGAGTAGCCCTGGCGCGCGGCGGCGCCTGTCCTGGGCCACCCGGCCCAGGCCGGACAATGGCACCATGCGCTTGCCCTGCCTTACCGGCCCCACCTGCCCAACCTGCCCCGCCGCCCCTGCATCCCTTGCCAGTGGCCTGGCTGCCCACCTGGCCAGCGCGTGTGCCGCCCATGGCTGAGGCGCGCCCGATCGCGGTCGCCTTGGCCGGGGCCCTGTCGCTGGCGGTGGCCATGGGCATTGGCCGCTTTGCCTTCACGCCCTTGCTGCCGATGATGCTGCACGACGGCGTCATCGACCTGCCTGGCGCCACTTGGTTGGCTACGGCCAATTACCTGGGCTATTGGTTGGGTGCCATGGCCTGCACCCTGCAACCCCTGCTGTGGGCGCGCTGGAAGGTGGCCGCACCGCTGGCCAACACGCGGATGGTGCGCGCGGGCCTGTTGGCCACCGTGGTGCTGACCTTGGGCATGGCGCCTTTTTGGCCGACGCTCTGGCCGCTTTGGCGCTTTCTGGCCGGCATGGCCAGCGCGGTGGTCTTTGTCTACGTTGCCGGCTGGTGCCTGGCGAGGCTCACCGCCTTGAATGCACCCGCCTTGGCGGGGCTGATTTTCATTGGCCCAGGCATGGGCATCGCGGCCAGCGGCCTGGCGGCCAGTGCCATGGTGGCAGGCCGCTGGCATGCAGCCTCCGGCTGGGCGATGTTCGGTGTGCTGGCGGCCGTGCTCACCGCGCTGGCCTGGCCCCAGCTGCGCGGCGCGGTCAGCGTGTCTGCGGCCAGCGCACAGGTACCAGCGGCCGCGCAGCGCGGCGCCATTGCCGTCTTTTCCCTGGCCTACGGGCTGGCCGGTTTTGGCTACATCGTCACGGCCACTTTCCTGCCGGTGATCGCGCGCCAGGCTCTGCCGGGCTCGGTGTGGCTCGATCTGTTCTGGCCGCTGTTTGGCATCGGCGTGGCTGCGGGCTCGCTGGTCACCATCGGCCTGCCGGTGCACTGGGACCGGCGCCGCCTGCTGGTGGGCTGCTATGCCCTGCAGACGGTGGGCGTGCTGCTGACCGTGGCCTGGCCCAGCCTGGCCGGCTTTGCGCTGGGCAGCCTGCTGCTGGGCCTGCCCTTCACCGCCATCACCCTGTTTGCGATGCAGGAGGCCAGGCGCCTGCGGCCGCACAATCCATCCACGCTGATCGGGTTGCTGACCGCTGCTTACGGCCTGGGCCAGATCGTCGGGCCGCCCATGGTGGCCTGGCTGCTGCAGCGCAGTGCCTCGCCCGGCCAGGGCTTTGCCTGGTCATTGCAAGCCGCTGCGGCCGGCCTGGCCACCGGCGGCGCATTGTTTGCCGCCCTGGCCCGTCTGCACCCGCAAGCTGCGGCCACACCGGCCACACCGCCGCCCCCACCACCACCGGTCGCCCGCCCCACCTGACCCTCAGAAAGCACCGCCCCCATGTCCATCCAATGGTTTCCGGGCCACATGCACGTGACCCAGAAGGCCATCGCCAAGCGCCTGCCCGACATCGACGTGGTGATCGAGTTGCTCGATGCGCGCCTTCCGGGCAGCAGCGCCAACCCGCTGCTGGCCGAGATGACCCTTGGCAAGCCTGCGCTGAAGGTGCTGAACAAGCAGGACCTGGCAGACCCCGAACGCACCGCCCTGTGGCTGGCGCATTACCAGGCCCAGCCGGGCACCAACGCGCTGGCGCTGGACGCCAGCGAAGCCACGCCCGCCAAGCCGCTGGTCGCCGCCTGCCGCGCCCTGGCACCGCTGCGTGGCGGCATGGTCAAGCCGGTGCGGGTGCTGATCTGCGGCATCCCCAACGTGGGCAAATCGACCTTGATCAACACCCTCAAGGGCCAGCGCATCGCCAAGACGGGTGACGAGCCCGGCATCACCAAGCTGGAGCAGAAGATCGCGCTGGCCAGCGATTTCTACCTGTTCGACACGCCCGGCATGCTGTGGCCGCGTCAGACGGTGGAAGAAGGCAGCTACCACCTGGCCGCCAGCGGCGGCATCGGCCGCAATGCCTACGACGAAGAAGACGTGGCCATGGCCCTGCTGGCACGCGTGCGCGATCGTTATGCCGACCGCCTGCAGGCCCGCTACAAGCTGGCCAAGCTGGCCGACATCGCCGACGAAGCCCTGCTCAGCGAGGTGGGACGCAAGCGCGGCGGCCTGCTGGCCGGCGGGCAGGTCAATCTGCAGAAGGCGGCCGAGATTGCGCTGAACGACTTTCGCTCAGGCGCCTGGGGCCGCATCACGCTGGAGACGCCTGAGCAGTGGTCCCTGTGGCAGGCCACTGCCCAGGCGATGGAGGTCGAACGACTGGCCAAGGCCAATGCCAAGGGGCGCAAGGGCCGCCGCCCGGCCAAGGGCCGTGGCGAGGGCAGCGGCGACGACGTGGACGACGGCAAGCGCGACGCCGACTAAGCACCCGCCCAGGCCTGAGGCGGCCGGGGCCGTTAGCTGAGCAGGTCGAACAGCATGCGCGCCACCACCTTGGTGGCCCGGCGCAGGTCTTCCAGCACCAGGTGCTCGTCGGCCCGCTTGGCGTTGCTCTCCAGCACGGTGCGCGGACCGGCGCCATAGATCGCCGCCGGGATGCCGTAAGCGCCGAACAGGCGCACGTCGGTGTACAGCGGGGTGCCCGAGGTCGGGATGGGCTCGCCGAACACCGCCTCGCCATGCTTTTGCAACGCGTTGACCAACGGTGCATTGGCCGGGTTGGCCTTCAGCGAATCGGCCCGCAGCAGACGCTTGATGTCCACCGTGATGCCGGGGCAGGCCGCAGCGGCCTGGGCAATCACGCGGCGCACATCGGCTTCGACCGTGGCAGGGTCTTCTTCGGGGATCATGCGGCGGTCGAGCTTGAGCACCACCTTGCCCGGCACCACATTGGTATTGGTGCCGCCCTCGATGCGGCCCACGTTGAGGTAGGGGTGGGTGATGCCGGCCACCTGCGAGGTGATGGCCTTGTACAGCGCGTTCTGCGCGTACAGCGCGTTGAGGATGGCCACCGCACCCTGCAGCGCATCCACGCCGGTGTCGGGGATGGCCGCATGGGCCATCTTGCCGTGCACGGTGACTTCCATCTGCAGGCAGCGGTTGTGGGCCGTCACCACCTGGTAACTGAAGCCGGCGGCCAGCAGGAAATCGGGTTTGCTCAGGCCCTTGGCCAGCAGCCAGCCGGGCCCGAGTTCACCGCCAAACTCTTCGTCGTAGGTGAAGATCAGCTCGACACCGCCCTTCAGCGGCGCGCCCAGCGAATGACTGACCGCCTCGAGCGCGCGCACCGCAAAGGTGTAGCTGGCGAAATCGCCCTTGCTGACCGCCGACGCGCGGCCGTAGAGCTTGCCGTCGACCACCTCGCCGCCGTACGGATCGTGTGTCCAGCCCTCGCCCGGGGGCACCACGTCGCCGTGGGCATTCAGGCCGATGGTGCGGCCGCCCGCGCCCGCCGCACCGTAGCGCCGCCGCACGATCAGGTTGGTGATGGACTGCATGCCGTAGGCCTGCACGTCGGCGCTGGGCACGGCGTGCTTCTCGGCCGTGTAGCCAAAGCCCTGCAGCAGCTGCGCGGTGCGCTCGGCATGCGGCGCGTTGTTGCCCGGCGGGGTGTCGGTGGGCACCTGCACCAGAGCTTGCAAAAAGCGCACCTCTTCATCGAAGTGGGCGTCGATCCAGGCGTCGAGTAGGGGGTAAGCGCTCATGGGGTGGTGGCGGCAAGTTGGTCGATCAGGTGCAAGAAGGCCTGCACCGACAGGTCGATGTCGTGGTGGGTGCTCGATTCGAGCGGGTTGTGGCTGATGCCGGCGTTCAGGCCACGCACGAAGAGCATGGCCTGGGGCATCACCTCGTGCAGCTTCATCGCATCGTGGCCCGCGCCGCTGGGCAGCCGGAATATGGGCAGGCCCAGCGCCTGGACCGCCTGCGTCCAATGCTGCTGCCAGGCCGGGTGGCTGGGCGCAGCAGGCACACGCAGGGTTTCTTCGAGCGTGAAGGCCACGCCCCGGCGCTGGCAGATGCGGGCCAGCTCGGCACGCACATCGTCGGCCAGGGCATCGCGCGCCGCGTCGGTGGTGGCACGCATGTCCAGGCTGAAGTTCACTTGGCCCGGCACCACGTTGATCGACCCGGACGGCACTGCCAGCTGGCCCATGGTGCCCACCACGTCGGGCACGCTGGCCGCGCGCTTTTCAAGGTAAAGCGCCAGCTCGGCTGCGGCCACCGCCGCATCGCGGCGGCGGTCCATCGGCGTGGTACCGGCGTGGCTGGCCATGCCCTGGATCTGGCCCAGGCAGCGCACGCTGCCATTGATGGAGGTGACGATGCCCAGCGGCATGTCGGCCTCGGCCAGCACCGGGCCCTGCTCGATGTGCACCTCCACAAAGCCCAGGTAGCGCGCGGCATCACGCTGCAAGGCCTGGATGGCGCCCATCTCGGCCGGCAAACCGGCCGCCTGCATGGCAGCGCGCATGCCCACGCCATCGCTGTCCTGCTGGTCGAGCCAGGCCGGGTTGAATTGCCCCACCAGCGCGCCCGAGCCCAGGAAGGTGGCCTTGTAGCGTTGGCCCTCTTCTTCGGCAAAGCCCACCACCTCGATGCCGAAGGGCAGGCGCCTGCCCTGGCGGTGCAGTTCACGCACGCAGGCCATGGGCACGAAGATGCCCAGCCGGCCGTCGTACTTGCCGCCGTTGCGCACGGTGTCGTAGTGGCTGCCGGTGAGCAGGCGCTTGGCCTGAGGGTCGTTGCCGTGAAACACACCCACTACATTGCCCACGGCGTCGATACCCACCTCGTCGAAGCCGCATTCGGTCATCCACGCCTGCAACTGGCGGGCGCAGGCCTGGTGGGCTTCAGTGAGATAGGTCACCGTCAGCTGGCCCTGTTCCTTGAAGCCGGGGTCGCTGTGGGCGGCCAGTGCTTCAGACCAATCCCACACCAAGGCGCCCAGCTCGGGTTGCTCAGCAAACTTGTCGGCCAGGCGGATCTCGGCGATGCGGTGGATGTGGCGCAGGCATTCGGCCCTCTCGTAGTCCACCGGGTGGCCCAGGCGGCGGGCGAAGGTGGCAATGATCTCGGCCTTGCCCAGGCCCTGGCCGCGCGGGCCACGCACCGCCAGGATGAACGGGAAGCCGAAGCGCGCGTTGTAGTCGGCATTGAGCTGCTGGATGCGCGCAAACTCATCGGGCGTGCAATCGGTGAGTCCGGCCTTGCCTTGCTCGTGGCTGCTCTCGGCCGTCAGCGTCTTGCTGACCATGGCCTTGCCGGCCAGCTCGGGGTGGGCACGGATCAGCGCCAGTTGCGCGTCCACGCCGCCATCGCGCACCACCTGCACCAGGGCCTGCTTGAGCGCGGCCAGGCTGGCGAACGGCCGGGCCGCGGCGGCGCGCTCGGCGATCCAGGGGGAATGTTCGTAAGCGCCGTCCAGAAGGGCCGTGAAGTCGGTGATGCTGGCCGCGTTGAGTTGAGTGATCGAAAGAGGCGCGAGGGGCGTCATGGCCATGGTCATTCCCAGATGAAGGCGGTGGCGGCATCGAAGGGATGCGTGGCACGCCAGTGCTGTGCGATGTCGATGCGGCGCGTGACCCACACCCGCTCGTGCGCCTGCACGTGGTCGAGAAAGCGCTGCAGCGCCCGCATGCGGCCGGGCCGGCCGAGCAGGCGGCAGTGCATGCCGATGCTCATCATGGCGGGGCCGCCGTCGCCTTCGGCCGGATCACGATCGCCTTCGGCGTAATGCACATCGAAGGCGTCGCGCAGGTACTCGAAAAACTCGTCGCCGTGGCTGAAGCCCTGGGGCAGGGCAAAGCGCATGTCGTTGCAATCGAGCGTGTAGGGCACCACCAGGTGCGGCGCCAGCGCGCCGTCGGTCTTGCGCACCTGCAACCAGAAGGGCAGATCGTCGCCGTAGTAGTCGCTGTCGTAGGCCAGGCCGCCGTGGTCGGCCACCAGGCGGCGGGTATTGGGGCTGTCGCGGCCGGTGTACCAGCCTTGCGGCGCCTGTCCGGTCAGGCGCGCGATGGTGTCCATGCCGCGCTGCAGGTGCTCGCGCTCGACCGCTTCGTCCAGGCCCTGGTAGTGGATCCAGCGCCAGCCGTGGCAGGCAATCTCGTGGCCCAGTTCAACAAAGGCAGCGGTCACCTCTGGGCAACGCTCCAGCGCCATGCCCACGCCGAAGACGGTGAGCGGCAGGCCCCGGCGCTCGAACTCGCGCAGGATTCTCCAGACGCCGGCGCGCGAGCCGTATTCGTAGATGCTTTCCATGCTCAGGTGCCGATCCGCGAACGCGGGCGGGTTGAACATCTCGGACAGGAATTGTTCCGAGCCGGCGTCGCCGTGCAGCACCGAGTTCTCG
>JANOAQ010000218.1:0-2375 GCA_031411195.1 Burkholderiaceae bacterium
GCCAGGGCTGCGCTGGCCATCCGGCTGGGCGCCAAGGCGCTGATGGTGCCGTCCAAGTGCCCGCAGCGGCACAGCCCCAGCCATGTGGCACTCGATGCGGTGTGGGCCCAGGCGCAGGAAGCCGGCTTGCCGGTGCTGTTCCACGTGGGTGGTGAAGAAAAGATGAACCCGGTCTACAAGGACAACGGCCTGCCCGCCGTGCCCGACTTCCACGGCGGCGACGACAACTTCACCGCCGTCAGCTACATGCCCATCCCCAACGCGGTGATGCAGACCCTGGCCACGCTGATCTTCGACGGCGTGTTCGACCGCTTCCCGCACTTGAAGTGGGGCGCCATCGAACTGGGCGCGGCCTGGGTGCCGGGCTGGATGCGGGCGATGGATTCGGCCGCGCACGCCTTCAAGCGCAACGAGACCCGGCTGCAAAAGCTGTCGGCCAAGCCCAGCGAAATCGTGCAGCGCCAGTTGCGCGTCACGCCCTACCCGCACGAAGACGCGGGCTGGATCGTGGCCAACGCGGGCGACCAGGTGGCGCTGTTTTCGTCGGATTACCCGCACATCGAAGGCGGGCGCGCGCCGCTCAAGCGCTTCGACGAAAGCCTGGGCACCACGCCGCTGGCGGCGCAGCGGCGCTTCTTTGCAGACAACTTCATCGACCTGATGGGCGCCGGCCTGGCACCCCATTTGCGGCAGCCGGTGCACCTGGCCGCCGCCTGAGATTTCAACGTTTGTCCCCGGAGACACCCGCCATGAGCCAACCCACTTTCGAAACCCTGCTCTACAGCGTGGAAGACGGCATCGCCACCCTCACGCTGAACCGGCCGCAGAAGTTGAACGCCTTCACCACCCAGATGCGCGACGACCTGGTGGCCGCCTTCGACGCCACCGACGCCGACGACGCGGTGCGCGTGGTCATCATCACCGGCGCGGGCCGGGCCTTTTGCGCGGGGGCCGATCTGTCCAGCGGCGGCAAGACCTTCGACTACGCCAGCCGGGGTGAATCGGCACGCGACAAGTACAAGGTGGGCGATGTCTACCGCGACGGTGGCGGCATCGCCACGTTGCGCATCTTCAAGAGCCTGAAACCCGTGATCGGCGCCATCAACGGCGCGGCGGTGGGCATCGGCATGACGATGCAGTTGCCGATGGACATCCGCATGGCCAGCACCGATGCGCGCTTCGGCTTTGTGTTTGCGCGCCGTGGCATCACGCCCGAGGCGGCGTCCACCTGGTTCCTGGGCAGGCTGGTGGGCATGCAGACGGCGCTGGAATGGTGCTTCACCGGCCGGGTGTTCAACGCGCAGGAAGCTAAAGACCGCGGCCTGGTGCGCAGCCTGCACGCCCCCGATGAACTGCTGCCCGCCGCGCGTGCCCTGGCCCGCGAGATCGCCGACAACACCGCGCCGGTGTCGATTGCGCTGACGCGCCAGATGTTGTGGCACATGGCCGGCCAAGACCACCCGATGAAGGCCCACCAGATCGACAGCCGCGCCATCCAGTCGCGCGGGCAATCGGCCGATGCGCGCGAAGGTGTGAGCAGCTTTCTGGAAAAGCGCACGCCGGTCTACCCCAACAAGGTGTCGACCGACATGCCGCAATTCTTCCCGTGGTGGGACGAACCACAATTTGAGTGATCGTCCACCCCCGCAGCGCCTTCGGAGACTTGCATGAACGATGTGGCTGAAGACTTCGACGTGCTGATCGTCGGTGCCGGCATCTCCGGCATCGGCGCGGCCTGGCATCTGCAGCAGCAGTGCCCCGGCAAGCGCTACGTGGTGCTCGAATCGCAGGCCGGCTTCGGTGGCACCTGGCGCACGCACCGCTACCCCGGCATCCGCAGCGACAGTGACCTGTTCACCTTCGGCTACGGCTTCAAGCCGTGGATGGGCAAGCCCATCGCCACGGCGGACGAAATCCTCAGCTACCTGGGCGAGGTGATCGAAGAAAACCAGCTGGCCCGGCACATCCGCTACCAGCACACGATTGCCTCGGCCGCCTGGGACAGCAGCGCCCAGCGCTGGACGATCAGCGCCACCAACCAGGCCACGGGCGAGGCGGTGCAGATCCGCGCCAAGTTCTTGTGGATGTGCCAGGGCTACTACCGCCACTCAGAGGGCTACACGCCCGACTGGCCGGGTTTGGCTAACTTCAAAGGCCAGGTGGTGCACCCGCAGACCTGGCCCGAGGGCCTGGACCTGAGCGGCAAGCAGGTGGAGGTGATCGGCACGGGTGCCACGGCGGCCACGCTGATTCCGGCCATCGCCGGGCAGTGTGCGCATGTCACCATGTTGCAGCGCTCGCCCACCTTCTTCATCACCGGGCGCAATGCGAATGAACTGGCCGACACCCTGCGCCAGCTCGACATCCCCAGCGCG
>JANOAQ010000219.1:0-7652 GCA_031411195.1 Burkholderiaceae bacterium
ATGCGATCGAAACGGCCCGGCCTGCGGAATGCGCTGTCGAGATGCCACGGCGCATTCGTCGCGCCGAGGATGAGCACGACCCCTGCTACGCGCTCTTCATCGACCCGGCGCTCGGCCGCGTCGGCATGACGGAAACCGAGGCGCTGGCCAGCGGCAAGCGCGTGCTGCGCGCGAAGATGCCGATGCAACGCGTTGGCCGCGCCCGTGAAGCTGGCGAGACCCAGGGCTTCATGAAGGTGCTGGTCGACGCCGACTCGCAGCGCATCCTGGGTGCAGCCATCCTGGGCATGAACGGTGACGAGGTGGTGCACTCGCTGCTCGACATCATGGCGGCCGACCTGCCGTACACCGTCATCTCGCGGGCCGTGCACATCCATCCGACCGTGAGCGAACTGGTTCCGACCCTGCTGCAGCAACTCAAGCCGGCCTGAGCAGGCAGCAGGCTCGCCGGCTTGCTGCTTCGCGATGTGGACCCTTGCCTTTGGGCGACAAGTGACCGGTCCGCGCCAGTCACCAAAGGCTGCTCTAAGCAGCCACCGTGATGCCAGCGCCGTGCGCGCGATGCGCAGGTCGAACAATGATTTCCACCCGCTGGTCGAGCGATACCAACGCCTGCATGAGGCGCTCGAGCGAGATGTTCTGGAGCTTGTACCGCCGCACCTGCGACACCTTGGGCTGCGTCATCCCGGTGATCGCCGCGGCTTGCGTCTGACTCAGACCACGCTTTTCCACCAGTTCGTTGAACTTAACGGCGAGGGATGCCTTGGCCGTCAGCTCTTCCGCGTCCTCGAATCCGAGGTCGACCAGCACGTTGTCCGTACCCTTCTGACGACGCTTGCTTTCCATGGCCACCTCCGGCCAAGCCCATAACGGGCGAGCACTGCCTTCAATCGCTTCTCGACCCAGGATGTCGTCAGGCGGCTCTTCGAGATCGCCCCTGATCACAGCGACCGGCTGCTCGGTCTGGCCGTCGCTGGATCTGTCGACCAGCAAGCGCAAGGCTCGCACGTCGCGTGGCATGACATCACCATCGAATTCGGCGACGAAGTTGGCGTTGCTGACGACCCAGGACGGCAACGACTTCTTGGGGCAATGTCGTTGGCGCAATCTCCTTGGCGCAATCTCCTTGGCGCAATCGCAGAGTTCCCCGCGTTTGCCGAAAATCTGCCACAGCCAATGGCGGATGCCCGCGCTCCAACCTGGAGATCGGGCACATTGGCGCGCATCTCATAAAGTCGGGCGCAGCCCACCCTGGCTGCGCAATTCGCGTCGAGTGCCTGGGCGCCTTCCGTTCTTCACCCGAGATCTCCATGAAGCGTCGACTCCGCCCCCTGCTTCTGGCCAGTTTGGCGCTGGCTACCGCAACGGGTGCCTTGCTACCCGCCACGCATGCGCAGACGCCGGTCTGGCCGTCCAAGCCGATCAAGTACATCGTGCCCTTCGCGCCCGGTGGCGTGTCCGACGGTGTGGCGCGCCTGATCGCGCAGCACCTGGCCGAGCGCTTGGGCCAGCCGGTCATCGTGGAGAACCGGCCAGGGGTTTCGGGTATTGTCGGCACGCAGGTCGTTGCGCGCGCTTCGCCCGACGGCTACACGCTGATGGGCGGCACCATCACCACCCACGCCGTCAATCCCTTTTTCAACAAGCGCCTGGGCTATGACCCGGTGGCGGATTTTGCGCCGGTCAGCCTCGTGGGCATGGTGAGCAACGTCCTGGTGGTATCCGCTGAAAGCCGCTTCAACACCGTGGCCCAGCTGGTCGCCGAGATGAAGGTCAAGCCCGACAGCCTGACCTACGGCACAGCGGGTGCGGGGACGTCGCAGCACCTGTCGGGCCAGTTGTTCCAGAGCATCACGCAGGGCCACATTCGCCAGATCGTCTACAAGGGCGGCTCGCAGGCCATCGTCGATCTGGTCGGCGGTCAGATCGACATGGTGTTCGAGACGGTGGCTGCAGCCCGGCCGATGATCGACGCCAAGCGCGTGAAGGTGCTGGGCGTCACCTCCGCACAGCGCCTGGCCAGCCTGCCGGGCGTGCCCACGCTGGCCGAGGCCGGCGCGCCAAAGTTCGAGATGCAGTCGTGGCAAGGCGTTTTTGCACCCGCCGCCACTCCCAGGCCCATCGTTGAGCGCCTTGGGCGCGAGGTTGCAGCCATCCTCGCGATGCCTGCCGTGCAGGACACGCTGCGCACCATGGGCGTCGAGCCAGATGGCCGCCAGACCGAGGCCTTCAGCGCCTTCCAGCGGGCCGAGATCGCCAAGTGGGGCAAGGTCATCCAGGACGCCGGCATCCAGGCCGAGTGAGCGCTTTCAACCAGACGGGAAATCCATGAAAACCATTGCCGATATCGCAGCGCCTGCGCCGGCCCCCAAACGCTTCATGCGCTTCATGCGTTTCGCATCGGCCACCCTGGCCGGAGCAGCGCTCGCCGCATTCGCGCTGCCCGGCGCCGCCCAGGTTGCTGCGGCGGATGCGGGTCCGCTCGGCTACCCGCAGAGCGGGCGTGTCGTCATCGTCGTGCCGTTCGCACCGGGTGGCGCGACCGACATCGTGGCGCGCCTGCTGGCCGACGAACTCGGCAAGCGCTGGGCAACGGTGGTGGTGGTGGAGAACAAGGCTGGCGCAGGTGGCGGCATCGGCACCGAGGCGGTGGCCCGCGCCAAACCGGATGGCTACACCTTGCTGCTGGGCACGCAAACGGCGCTGTCGGTCAACCCGACCTTGCTCAAGAAGCTGAGCTACAACGTCGACAAGGACTTCGCGCCCATCTCGCAACTGGCCAGCACACCGCTGGTGCTGCTGGCCAGCAACAAGTCGGGCGCCGGCAACCTGCAGGAGCTGATCACCGTGATCAAGGCCAGGCCGGACGCGCTGTCGTACGGCACCAGCGGCAACGGCACGTCCCAGCACCTGACCATGCTGATGTTGCTCAACCGCCTCGACGCCAAGGCCGTGCACGTGCCTTACAAGGGCAGCAGCCAGTCGCTGATGGACTTGGGGGGCAACCAGATCGACATGCAGTTCGACAACATGAGCACCGCGCTGGCCTTCGCGAAGAACGGCCAGGCCAGGGCGCTCGCCGTCACCAGCAACGTGCGCTCCCGCCTGCGGCCCGATCTGCCGACGGTGGCCGAGTCGGGCGTGCCCGGTTTCGAGGCCTCGACCTGGCTGGGCCTGCTGGCGCCTGCCGCAACGCCTGCGCCCGTGGTGACCTGGCTGAACAAGGAAGTCGTGGCCGCTCTGGCCTCGCCTGCCATGGCGGCCAAGCTTGCCGAGCAGGGTTTCACGCCCAAACCCATGACGCCCGATGGCTTTCGCAAATTCATCCAGGACGAGACGGTGAAGTTTGCAGAGGTGATCAAGAGCAACAACGTCTCCGTGGATTGAGCGCGATGACCGACCCGCATCCCCACCATCCACTGGATGACCGGCTGCCGGCGATGCTGCGCAGCGGCAGGCGCCTGCGCGGCATCTTCAACGCATTGCCCAGCCCCGGCCTTGTCGAGATGTGCGGCTACGCCGGCTTCGACTTCGTGATCATCGACAACGAGCACGGCAGCGCCAACCTGGAGACCACCGAGAACATGCTGCGCGCCGCCCGCGCCAGTGGCATCCCGGCAGTGGTGCGCTGCTTGCGGCACGACATCTCGCGCCTGCTGGACATGGGCGCCAGCGCGCTGCAGATCCCCATGGTGTCCAGTGCCGAAGAAGCGCGCGACCTGGTGCAGCAGGTGCGCTACCCCCCCGTGGGGCGGCGTGGCAGTGCCTTCAGCCCGCGTGCCGCCGGCTACGGCGCCTTTCCCGGCGCGCAGCACACGCAGCGCAGCAACGAGGGCATCGCGCTGATCGTGATGATCGAAACGCCCGAAGGCGTGGCCCAAGCGGCGCAGATCGGTGCCGTCGCAGGGCTGGACGCCGTCTTCGTGGGGCCGAACGACCTGTCGCATGCAATGGGTTACGGCAGCGATTGGAAAGCGCCCGCGGTGATGGCCGCCATGGAAGGTGCGTTGCGCGCCGTCGCGGCTGCGGGGGCTTGCCCTGGCATCCTGGCGCTCACGCCGGAAGACGAAGACCGCTTCGGCGGCTGGGGCGCACGCTACTTCGCCAACGTCACCACGGCCGTGATCACCCAGGCGCTGCGCCAGGCGGCCACGCAGGGCAGGTCCGCCAGCACGGCGGGCAATTTGCGCTGAGACTCCCCCGCGCGAGTTTCATGCCGGCCACCTGCGGGCCGGTCGGCCCTGTTGCGCCTGGCCGGCGCGTTGTACGCCAGCGAACAGACCCCCAGGGACTGCAACGCGCAGGCTGCAGTGTCCAGGCCCTCCGGGCGCGGCAGGCCACGCACGCCCGCTGCCGCCCGCAGGATCGATCCCTCCCAGGAGTTTTTCCGATGCTTTTCGACCCGTTCGCTGCCCGTTCGCTGAAACTTTCCAACCGCATGGTGATGGCGCCCTTGACACGCAGCCGGGCCACCCCCCAGCACACGCCGAACGCGCTGATGGCCACCTACTACGGCCAGCGTGCAACGGCCGGCCTGATCATCACCGAGGGCACCTCACCCAGCCCCAACGGCCTGGGCTACCCGCGCATTCCGGGGCTCTACGATGCGGCGCAGGTGCAGGCATGGAAGGCCACCACCGCGGCAGTGCACGACCAGGGTGGCAAGATCTTCGTGCAGTTCATGCACTGCGGTCGGGTGGCGCATGTCGACAACCTGCCGGCCGGCGCACAGGTGCTGGGGCCGGGCGCCATCGCATGCCCGGGCGAGATGTACACCGACCTGCGAGGACCGCAGCCGCACAGCCCGCCACGCGCGATGACCGACGACGACATCGCCCACGTCATCGCCGAACACGTGACCGCCGCAAAGCTTGCAGTGGACGCAGGTTTTGACGGGGTCGAGTTGCATGGCGCCAACGGCTACCTGATCGAGCAGTTCCTCAACCCGCTGGTCAACCAGCGCACCGACGGCTACGGCGGCAGCAACGAACACCGCAACCGCCTGGCGCTGGAGATCGCGCGCGCCACGGTGGCCGCCATCGGTGGCCACCGGGTGGGCATGCGGCTCTCTCCCTACGGCGTGTTCAACGGCACCGGCGCCTTCCCCGAGGTGCAGGCGCAGTACCTCACGCTGGTGCATTCGCTTTCTTCGCTGAGCCTGCTGTACCTGCATCTGGTCGACCATTCGTCGATGGGCGCGCCGCCGGTGCCGGCCGACTTCAAGCTCAAGCTTCGCGCTGGTTTCGACGGCCTTTTCATCCTGTCCGGAGGCTTCGACCACGCCAGCGCCGAACAGGCCCTGCTCGACAAGCGCGGTGACCTGGTCGCCTTCGGGCGGCCGTTCCTGGCCAATCCCGATCTGGTGGCGCGCCTGCGCGCGGACGCTCCGCTCAACGCCCCGGATGCGGCCACCTTCTACGTGCCCGGTGCCAAGGGTTACACCGACTACCCGACGCTGGTGGCGGCTGCGGCCTGATCCACGCACCGCCGCTGCAAGGACACGTCTTCATGGCTTACCAAAGCACCAATCCCTACGATGGCAAGACGCTTGCCACCTTCGACGAGCTCGATGGCCCCGCGCTGGAGGCCAGGCTGCACGCGGCTGCCAGCTGCTTCGAGCTCGACTGGCGCCAGCGCAGCCATGCCGACCGTGCCGTGGTGCTCAAGCGCGCCGCCGCGCTGATGCGCGAACGCGCGCACGCGCTGGCCCGGCTGGTCACCGTCGAGATGGGCAAGCTGCTGGCGCAAAGCGCCGGCGAAGTGGCACTCAGCGCGGCCATCCTCGATTACTACGCCGACCACGCGCAGGTGTTCCTGGCGCCGGAAACACTGGCCTCGCCTGGCAGCGATTCGGTGGTCGAAAGCGGTCCGGTCGGCGTGCTGCTCGGTGTCGAGCCCTGGAACTACCCGTACTACCAGATCGCCCGCTTCGCCGCGCCCAACCTGATGGCGGGCAATGTGGTGATGGTCAAGCACGCCTCCAACGTGCCGCAGTGCGCGCTGGCCTTCGAACAACTGCTGCACGACGCCGGCGCGCCGCCAGGTGCTTACACCAACCTGTTCATCTCGACAGACCAGGTCGCCGGGTTGATCGACGATCTGCGCATCCGCGGCGTGGCCCTCACCGGCAGTGAAGCGGCTGGTGCGGTGGTGGCCGCACGCGCCGCCCAGAACCTGAAGAAGACCACGCTCGAGCTGGGTGGCAGCGACGCCTTCATCGTGCTCGACGACGCCGACCTCGAACTGGCCGTCAAACATGCGGTGGCCGGCCGCATGGGCAATTCGGGCCAGGCCTGCACGGCATCGAAGCGCTTCATCGTCGTCGAATCGCTGGCCGACCGCTTCCTCGACCAGTTCGCCCAGGAACTGGGCCATTTCAGCCCTGGCGATCCGCTCGACGCGCGCACCACGCTGGCCCCGCTGTCGTCGCAGCGCGCGCTGGCCACGCTGCTCGAACAGGTTGACCGGGCGGTGGCCGCAGGCGCGCGCGTGGTCATGGGCGGCGCGCGCATCGACAGGGCTGGCGCCTTCATGCAGCCGACCATCCTGGCCGACATCGACGCCGCCAACCCGGCCTACAAGGAAGAGTTCTTCGGTCCGGTGGCGCTGTTCTTCCGGGTTGCCGACGACGATGCTGCGGTGGCACTGGCCAACGATTCGCCGTTCGGATTGGGCGGCTCGGTGTTCACCCGCGACGTCGAGCGCGGCCGACGAGTCGCGCGGCGCATCGACACCGGCATGGTGTTCATCAACAGCGCGGCGGTGTCGTTGCCCGAACTGCCGTTCGGCGGCGTCAAGCGCTCGGGTTACGGCCGCGAGCTGAGCCGCATGGGCATCCAGGAATTCGTCAACAAGAAGCTCATTCGCAGCGCCCATGCATGACGCACCAGCGCGGCACCCGTTTGCAGGTACAAGACAGCCCGGCAAAGTGGGCGACCGCGCCTTTGGACCGAGCGGCCCGCTGACCGGGCGGTGCATTCGCCGGCAATGGGCTGGGCTTCGTCGGCTGGTAGTCGACACGCGCGCAAGCTGTGGCCTTTGCTCAGCCGCGATTGCAAGGCCACGGTGTTGATCTGCACCCGCGGTGCGTTCGTCAGCGAACAGTCGCCTGGTGCTGCGGGTGCCAGACTGCCCTGTGCATTCACCCATCGCCCGCCATGCTTAGCCATGCTGAACATCACCACAGTGATCGCATCGGCTGGCTGCGCGCTTCGGTGCTCGGCGCCAACGACGGCATCGTCTCGACCGCCAGCCTGGTGCTGGGCGTGGCTGCGGCCGGCGCTGAGCACCGCACGCTCCTGCTGACCAGCGTCTCGGGCTTGATCGCTGGCGCCATGTCGATGGCGGCGGGCGAATTTGTTTCCGTGCATTCCCAGGCCGACACCGAAGCCGCCGACCTGGCCCGAGAGCGTGCCGAGTTGAAACAAGACCCTGCAGCTGAACTGCGCGAGTTGGCAGGCATCTATGCAGGGCGGGGCCTGGACCAGCCGCTGGCCGATCAGGTGGCTGCCAAACTGACAGCCCATGACGCGCTGGGGGCCCATGCCCGCGACGAGTTGGGGTTCAGCGACACCACTGCAGCGCGTCCGATGCAGGCAGCCTGGGCATCGGCAGCCAGCTGTTCGGTGGGCGCGGTGCTGCCCATTGCTGTC
>JANOAQ010000220.1:0-13123 GCA_031411195.1 Burkholderiaceae bacterium
GAGCCCTTCGGTGTGGGCCACACGGCGGCGATGGCACTGGCCTTGCTGGGCCTGCTGCTGGCCACCTGGCCAGCACGCAGTCCCGGCTGAGCGTCAATCCGCGGGCCGCGCAGCCGCCAGGGCTGAAGCGTCTGCGGCCAGCACGCCCACTTCGGTAATCAACCCAGTCACCAGGCCCGCCGGGGTCACGTCAAAGGCGGGATTGAGCGCGGCACTGCCATCAGGCACCAACTGCACTTCGGTGAGCTGGCCGTTGGCATCGCGGCCCGTCAGGTGGGTTACCTCGCGCGGGCTGCGGTGCTCGATGGGGATTTCGGCCAGGCCGTCCTGCAACGTGCGGTCCAATGTCGACAGCGGCATGGCCACGTAGAACGGCAGGCCGTTGTCGCGCGCGGCCAAGGCCTTCAAGTAGGTGCCGATCTTGTTGCAGACGTCGCCTCGCGCAGTCACCCGGTCGGCGCCCACGATCACCACGTCCACCTGGCCGTGCTGCATCAGGTGGCCGCCGGTGTTGTCGGCAATCACCGTGTGCGGCACACCCTGCTGGCCCAACTCCCAGGCGGTGAGGCTGGCGCCCTGGTTTCGCGGGCGGGTCTCGTCCACCCACACGTGAACGTCCAGCCCCGCAGCCTGGGCGTGGTAGACCGGCGAAAGCGCCGTGCCCCAATCCACCGTGGCCAGCCAGCCGGCGTTGCAATGCGTCAGCACCTGGACCGGCCGGCCAGGCGCCCTGGCTGCCAGCGCCTGCAACAGGCCCAGGCCGTGGCGGCCAATGGCCGCGTTCACGGCCACGTCTTCATCGGCCAGGGCATCGGCTGCGGCCCAGGCGGCGCCGGGGCGCTGCGCAGCGGGCAGGGGCAACAGCAAAGCCAGCATGCGGGCCGTGGCCCAGGCCAGGTTCACGGCCGTCGGGCGCGCGGCGTCCAGCAAGGCCTGCGCCTGCCGCATCGCGGTATCACTGGCATCCACATTGCACTGCAGCGCCATGCCGTAGGCCGCCGTCGCGCCGATCAGGGGGGCACCACGCACCCACATGTCGGCGATGGCCGTGCGCACATCGGCCACGCTTGCCAGGCGTTCGATGGCCCAGCGGTGTGGCAACTGGCGCTGGTCGATGACAAACACCGCATCACGCGCGGGCGCAGGCCAGATGCTGCGGCGCGGCTCACCGGCCACCTTCACAGCAAGCGCCCGGCAATGCTGCGCAAGCGGTCCACCATGTCCGGGTCACGGGCCGACGGTGCGGTGATCAGGGCATGATCCAAGGCATGGCGGCAGGTGCAGGCGGGGCCTGCGCCATCGTGGGCAATCGCCCCGGCGCTGTGCGCCACCAGGGTGCGGGCCGCCTCGGCATTGCGGGTCAACACGGCCACGATGGCTTCCACCGTCACATGGTCATGCTGTGGGTGCCAACAGTCGAAGTCGGTCACCATGGCCACGGTGGCATAACAAAGCTCGGCCTCGCGGGCCAGCTTGGCCTCGGGCATGTTGGTCATGCCGATGACGTCGCAGTTCCAGCTTCGGTACAGCCGCGATTCGGCCAGGGTGCTGAACTGGGGGCCTTCCATCGCCAGGTAGGTGCCGCCGCGCACATGCGGCACGCCCAGGCCCGCCAAAGCCGCCTGCACGTGGTTGCCCAGGCGCGGGCAGACGGGGTGGGCCATCGACACATGCGCCACGCAGCCGGCGCCGAAAAAGCTCTTCTCGCGTGCAAAGGTGCGGTCGATGAACTGGTCGACCACGACAAAGGTGCCCGGCGGCAAATCGGCCCGCAGGCCCCCCACCGCGCTGAGCGACAGCACGTCGCTGACCCCGATCTGCTTGAGCGCCGATAGGTTGGCGCGGTAGTTCAGGTCGGATGGCGCCAGCCGGTGTCCGCGGCCATGGCGCGGCAAGAAGGCCAGCCGCGCCGGCCCGGCGGCAGTGGCCAGCGTGCCGGTGAGAATCTGATCCGAGGGCGCACCCCAGGGTGTGTCGACCGTCACCCATTGCGTGTCGCCGAGGCCGGGCAGCTCGTACAAGCCGCTGCCGCCGATGATGCCGAGAATGCCGTTGTTCATGCCAGATGTGCGGGCTGTTGATCCAGCCCGGATCATGCCTCTTCCGCACCTTGCCACCGCTGGGGCGGCCTGTCGGATCAGCAGGTCGCTGCTTCAGCCGCCGCACGGTGCACGGCCAGGGGCAACCACAGCGTGACCTGGCTGCCCTGCCCGAGCTGGCTTTGCACCTGCAGGCGGCCGCCTAGCAGCTCAAGGATTTCCTTGACGATGGCCATGCCCAGGCCCGTGCCGGGAATGTTGCCCGAGGCGTCGGCACGGTAGAAGCGCTCGCCCACCCGGGCCAGTTGCTCGCACGTGAGCCCGATGCCCTGGTCTTGTACACAAATGCCCCAGAACACGGGCCGATCGGGGTGGCTGGCATCGGCATCACGCACCAGGCGCAGCGATACCGCCCCGCCGCCCGGTGAGTACTTGTAGGCGTTGGACAGCACATTGCTCAGTGCCTGGTGCATCTTGTTGCGATCCACCCGCACCACAGCACCATCGGTCGGCAACGGCAGTTGCGGTGGCAATCGCTCGCCCGGCGGCTTGAAGTCACCCACCACGTCATGCACCAGTCGCGCCAGATCCAGCGTCACCAGTTCGAAGTCGGTGCCTCGCCGCGATTCGATGCGCGCCAGATCCAGCAATTCGTCGAGGATGGCCATCATGCGATTGGACTGCCGATGCATCACCGCCAGCATCTCCTTCTGGCGCTCGGGCGTCGCGCGGCAAACCATCAACAGCTCGCAAAAGCCGAAGATGCTGGCCATGGGCGTGCGCAACTCGTGCGCGGCGGTCGACAGGAACTCGGTCTTCATCTGATCGACTTCGGTTTCGTGCGTCACATCACGCAGGGTGAACACCTGCGAAGTCACCGTGCTGTCGCTCAAGCGCAAGCCGGCCTGCATCATGCGGCGGGCGGGCCGCTCGGTCTGGATCAGGGCGCGCCGTGGCTCGCCGCTGCCTTCAGCCAACGCATGGCGCAAACCGGTGATGGTGGGCATCTGGCTGCGGTGCTGGTCGTCGCAAAGCCGCGCCAGGCATTGGCTGAACGCCTCTTCGCTCAAGCCCAGCACTGCCCGGTCTTCCAGACCGGTGAGCCGCTCGAAAGCCGGGTTGGCAAAACTCACGCAACGCTGGGCATCGAAGGACACAAACCCATCAGGGCTCAGCGCAAAGATGGCCTTGAGTTGTTCACTGCGCTCCTGCAGGCTGGCCACCAGCCCCGAGATCAGCAGCGATATCGCTTCGATGTCGCCCCCGGCGCCAGCCACTTCGCCGTCGAACGACGACAGGGCCCTGCGCACACCCAACAACGGTGCGCCCGCCTCGATCCTGGGCACCTTGCCGGCTGCCGACAAACCTTCGAGAACGCCGCGCAAGGTACGCAGGGCAGCCTCGCGGGCGCTCAGCTCCTCACGCAGGCGTTGCTCCAGCCGATGCGCCTCCGTGACATCGCGGCATGCCAGCACATACCCCACGGCCAACCCGCCTGGCCCCAGGATGCTCGACAGGGTGGTGTCCAGCACCCTCGGTTCCCGAGCCTGCGTAACCCGTTGCACGCGCCGGCCCCGCCAGGCCTGCCAGGCCGGTGCGCACGTGTCGCCAAAGGCGTCGGGCAAGAGCGCCTGCGCGGGCTGGCGCAGCAAGGTTTCAACGGGTTGATCGAACAGGGCGCCAGCTGCGGGGTTGGCCAGCAGCACCCGTCCGTCCGCATCGAGCGTGAGGACCGCATCGCCGATCGCCGTCAGCGTCACCGCCGCCTGGGCACGCTGTGCCTGCAGGCTTTGCGCCGCCTGGTTGAGCACCTCGAAGGTTTCACGAAACTCGATCGGCGCGTTGTCGTCCATCGCCATCGGGCGGGCAACGCCGCCACTGCGCAGGTCTTCCTCCATCGAGCGCAGCCGCCCGAGTTGCCCCAGCCAATGCACCAAAGGCAGCCGAATCAGCAGCAAGCCCCCCACCAGGCTGCACACGGCCAGTGCCAGCGCGCCCCGGGCCAGGCGCCACAGATCGCCCGCGATCAGGCCAGGCGCAAAGCTCAAACGCAGCACACCATAGTCGCGCCCGCCGACCGAGATCGGCAGGTTGGTGTCGTACAGGCGCGCGGCAACCAGGTCGGTCAACCAGCCAGGCGGCACCAGAGCCGGCTGTACCCGCTGGACGGCCTTGACCTGATGACCCTTGAGGTCGATGTAGGCCACCGAAGCCAGGCTGGAGTGCCGTATCGCCCGCTCCAGCGTGCGGGCAATGGTGTCGTCGTCGCCGATCACCGCACTGTCCGACACCGTGGGCTGAATCACCGCCGCCAGCGATTCGGCACGGGTTTGCGCATCTTCGAGCTGGCCGCTGAACTCGAAGTGGTAGAACAAACCCAGCCCCGCCCCCACAAAGCCCAGCAGCGTCACGGTGTAGAGCGCAAATACCCGGCCCACCAGTGACCGAGGCAGCCATCGGCTCAGCAAGGACAAGGACATCTGCAGCCCAAGCGCTCAGCGCAGGTTCGGCGGTGCGGTGCGGTAGAAATCGCGGTAGGCGGTGTATTCGCTGCCATCCGAAGCCAGGAAGTAGGCCTCTGCCGTCAGGCCCACTTGCTGCGATGCTTTTTCCAGGATTTCACGGCCGCGAGGGTCCTGGTGCATGCCGATGAAGGCCTTGGCCACGGCCTTCATGTCCTTGTCGGGCACTTTGGAAGCAGCCATCAAGGCCAGATCGTGCAAGGGGCCGGACGACCACAGGGTGCGGTAGCTCTTGCCCTCACGACGGCCATAGCCTTCGGCCAGTTGTGAATTGACGCCGGCAGCGGCCACCTTCTTGTTGAACAGTTGCACCAGTGCCGCATCCATGTTGCCGGCAAACACGGGTTTGACGGTGATCTTGCTGTTCAGCAACTGCGCATACGGAAATTTATAGGCCACCAGGGCCTCGGGCCCGGCAAAAACCACGTCCTGGCCCTGCAACTGCGACAACTCGGTCACCGTCGAATCGGCCGGCACGATGATCTGCCCACGCACCGGCGGCGTGAGCCGGCGGCCGAAGACCTTCCAGCCCAACTGCTCGCGTTCGGGGCTGAACATGTGGTTGCTGAAGATGAACTCCACCTCCTGCGCCAGCACGTAGGCGGTAGTGTCTGCCGACGTGCGGCCGATTTTCAGCTGCAGCGGCACACCGCTCTTCTCGCTGACGTAGGCAATGATGGGGTTCCAGTAGGCCGCCGTGACATGGATGCCGTACTGGTTGACGGGCGAAAAGCGGTAACCCTCGCCCGCGGCCTGCCCCGTGCCGGCGCACAGCGGCAGGCTGATCAACAGGGACTTCATGAATGTTCGGCGCAGCGACATGGCGGTGGTGGCTGGCCACGCACGAAGCGCCCAGCCCAGGCATGAGAGGAACCGCCATGGTGGCGCCTTCATTGCCCGCCAAAGCCCTGATCTGGCGGGCGACCGGCCTGCAGTTCAGCCATTCAGGGATTCAGGGCTTCAGGTTGCCAGGATGCCGCGGCGTGCCTGGTGCGCCAGCGCGGCCACCTCGCGCGCTGGCAGCGCCTTCAGGCGGTGGTCGCTCCAAACTTGCCGCCAGCGCCGCGCGCCGGCTTGGCCGTTCCACAACCCGAGGGCATGCCGGCTGATGTGCGACCACGGCGTGCCGTGCCGGGCCTGCTGCTGCTCCATGTAGGGCAGCAGTCGTTCTTCGATGGCCAGGCGCCAATCCTCGCCCACGTCGCCCACGTCGCCCACGTCGCACAGGTCGCCCAGGTCGCAAGCGTCACCATCGCCAAAAAACCGCGCATCCCAATGGGCCATCAATGCCGGGTGGTGGTAAGCCTCGCGGCCCACCATCACGCCATCGACCTGGGCCAGTTGCCCCTCGATCTGGTCATTGCTGGTGATGCCTCCGTTGATGGCAATGGTCAGGTGCGGCAGCTCCTGCTTCAATCGGTGCACGAACTCATGACGCAGGGGCGGTATTTCTCGGTTGTCCTTGGGGCTGAGCCCCTGCAACCAGGCATTGCGGGCATGCACGATGAACACGGTGCAGCCGGCTTCGGACACCGTGGCCACAAAGTCGCGCACAAACTCATAGCGCTCGATGCGGTCGATGCCGATGCGGTGTTTCACCGTGACCGGCAGGTCATCACCCAGTACATCGCGCATCGCGGCCACACCATCGCGCACCAGGGGCGCCTCGGCCATCAGGCAGGCACCGAACGCGCCACGCTGCACGCGCTCGCTGGGGCAGCCACAGTTCAAATTGATTTCGTCATAGCCCCATCGACGGGCCAGGTGGGCCACACGGGCCAGATCGGACGGCTCGCTGCCGCCCACCTGCAATGCCAACGGGTGTTCTTCTGCATTGAAGTCGAGGTGGCGCGGCACATCGCCATGCAAGAGCGCCCCGGTCGTCACCATCTCGGTGTAGAGCCTGGCGCGGCGGGTGATGAGGCGGTGGAAGAAGCGGCAATGCCGGTCTGTCCAATCCATCATGGGCGCGACGGACAGGCGCCAGGGGTTGCGAAAGACGGTCAAGGGCGTGTCGGGTTCTGTGTGTGGCAGATGGATGGTACCCAAGCGTCACTGCACACCTCGAGCATCGAATCCCAGACCGTGGTCATGCGCGCCGCTTGTCGACAATCATCACAAGCAGTGAGGCCAGAGTGTCGGTCTGCTTGACAACATAAGCGTCGACATTTTTTAAGTCATTGTCAAATAACATTTTTTTTGTTTGGCCCAAGTTTTGCTTACTTGTTGAGCAAGGTGTCGCGAAGTAGTCCAGTGCCACCCGCAGCCCGCAACCGCAACCCGCAAACAGGATGAACCCATGAAACTCAACAAGCTCTCATTGGCCCTTGGCACCGCCCTGCTGGCCATCAGCTCGGCCCAGGCCGCTGTCGTTGTTCTCGACTTCGAAGGCGTCAACAATGGTTACCCCAGTGGCTTCGCCACGGTGGGTGAGTTCTACAACGGCGGCACCAGCGGTGATGGCACCACCGGCACCAACTACGGCATCAGCTTTTCCGCCGAAGCCCTGGCCATCTGCCTGAACAGCACCACGGTTTCCTGCTCCAACACCTCGCGCGGCGGTCAAGGTGACCCCAACTCGCAAACCGGCGGCCTGTTCTTCCTGAGCGGCTCGCAGACCTACATGAACGTCGCCGCTGGTTTCGACACCGGCTTCTCTTTCTTCTACGCGGCAATCTCGCAGGCTGGCTCGGTCACGGTGTTTGATGGGCTGAACGGTGCCGGCAATATCCTGGCGGTGGTCAATCTGGGCACGACCCAAAGCGGTCCTTGCCCTGGCTACAACGCCGGCTTCTGCCCGTTCGTGGCGGCAGGTGTGGCGTTTGCTGGTACAGCGCATTCGGTCTCGTTTGCAGGCGTGGCCAACCAGGTCGTTTTCGACGACGTGACCTTCGGCGCCAAGGACCCGGGCCGCGTGCCGGAACCCGCGACCTTTGGTCTGGTGGGTCTGGCCCTGCTCGGTCTGGCCGCTTCGCGCAAGCGCAAGGCTGCCTGAGCGGCAATCCATCTGCGGCGTGCCATCACGGCACGCGGCTGATGGCTCAAAAGGGTCGCTTCGGCGGCCCTTTCTGCTTCTTGGGTTGCCTTGTCTCGGTGCCTGGTCAGGCGCGCCGCGCCGCGCGTTCGATGGCATCTGCCATGCGGGGCAACAAAGCCAGCGGCAGATCGTGGCCCATGCCCGGCACCAGTTCCAGTGCCGCACTCGGGATCTTGGCGGCCAGGTCGGGGCCGGCAGCTGGCGGCACCAAGGGATCGGCGGCGCCGTGCACCACCTCCGTGGGCGCGGTGATGCCCGCCAGCATGGCAGACCGATCCCCATCGGCCACGATGGCCAGCAGTTGCCGCGCAGTGCCTGTGGGCCGCCAGGCGCGGCGCACGCTGAATTCGAGCCGTTCACGCTGGCGTGCGGCATCCGGCGGGTAGGCCGGGCTGCCGATCACGCGCAACAAGCCTTCGAGGTGGGCCACGACATCGGGGACGGCACTGGTGCGCGGCCGTGACAGCAAAGCCTGCCGCACGGGCCAGCGCGGCTGCGGCAAGTGCCGTGCGCCGCTGGTGGTCATCAGCAGCGTGAGGCTTTTGACCCGTGCGGGATGCCGCGCGGCCAAATGTTGAGCAATCATGCCGCCCATCGATGCGCCGCAAACATGCGCCGCAGGGATGCCCAGGGCATCGAGCACCCCCACCGCATCGGTCACCATGTCCTGCAATCGGTAGGGCGCAGGCACGGGCAGGCGCAAGGTATAGCGCAGCATGGCACCCACCATGCGGGGCATGCCCAGGTCATCGAAGCCAGCGCTCAGGCCCACGTCGCGGTTGTCAAAACGTATGACCCGAAACCCCCGGCCTGCCAGATCAGCCACCAACTCATCGGGCCAGGCCACCAACTGCATGCCCAGGCCCATCACCAGCAGCAGGGGGTCGCCGTCGATCGGACCTTGCACATCGACCTCGATGGTCAGACCGTTGGCGTAGATTTTCATGGGACAGGTTTTTTCAGGCGCGTCGGCTTGCAGGCGCCTTGCCCGCCTTGCCCGTCTTACCCGTGTCGGCAGCCGGCCTGGCTCGGGTTGTCGGCTTTGGCGGGGCCTGGACCACCGCTTTGCCGGGCTCGGCTGCCTTGCCCGCCTTGGATGCGGACCCTGCCTGGGTGCGGGCTGAAGGGCTGACAGCAGACATGGCCTGCTCAACCACACCGCGCAGCACACCACGAACCCCACCGGCCTTACCAGCGCTTGCGCCCAGGGCGCCAGCCACGGCCTCTTTGGCGGCGCTGCCCACCGCCTGGGTGATGGCAGCGCTGACCGCATGGCTCACCTGGCCCAGTCCGCCGGCCAGGCGCGCACGTGCCTGACCTGCCACTGCCCGACCGGCATCGGCCAAGGTGGGCGGGGCATTGACCTCGTCGTCCAGCAGGCACAGGTCGTCAAAGGCCACACGCAGGGCCTCGGCCAGGCTGCGCACATCGGCCATGGCGGCCGAATCGGCCATCAGACCGAAATCCATCTGCTGGTCGTAGCTCTGCACCGTGATGTTCAGCGCCATGCCGTGCGCAACGATCGACGTGGGGTAGTTCGACATCATGCGCGCGCCGGCCATGAACAAGGGCACCGGCGGGCCAGGCACATTGCTGATCACCACGTTGGCCACCAAGGGGATGCGGTCAGCCACCTTGGCGCGGCCGTACAGGCCGGTCAAGGCTTCCATCAGCCAGGGCACGCCGATGGATGGGAAATCGGTGGGCAATACGCTTTTGAGGCCCCCCATGGTCGACTTCATCGCAGCGGTGGCCGCCTTGATGTGGGCCAGGCGCTTGCGCATGTCGGCCACCTGGGTGCCCAGGCTTACCAGGCTCATCGAGGCCTGGTTGTCCGACGTGGTGTCGCCCTTCTGGCGCAGCGAGATCGGCACGGCAGCCACCAGGCTCTTGCGTGGCACGCCGCCGTGCTGGCCCAGCCAGCGCCGCAGCGCGGTGCTGCACAACAGCAGCACGATGTCGTTCAGCGTGGCTTCGTGCGTCTTGGCACTGGCCTTCAGTCGCGCCAGTGGCAGGCTGAGAGCCGCAAAGGCCCGCCCATCGGTCACGCTTTGGTTGAGCACGGTTCTCGGCGCCAGTGTGAGGTTGCTTGCCGACGGACCACTGCCCTTGCCCTTGAGCAGCGCGCTGCGCTGCAGCGCTTGGCTGGCCGCGCCCGCCAGCACGCCCACCGTGCCGGGCAGCTGCTTGACGATCTGCACCACCTGAGAAGCCTCGTTGGCAATGGCGCCGCGCAGCATCTCTGACCAGCCCAGCTTGAACACCTTGCTGCGCGACGAGGGCCGAACCGTCAGATCACGGCCTTCGGGCTGCAGGTCCAGGATGACCTGGGCCAGGGCCACGGCCGCCTGGCCGTCGACCGCTGCATGGTGAAACTGGCTGTACAGGCCGACCCGCCTGTTGCCGTTGGCAGCCGGTGCCAAGCCTTCGAGCACATGCATCTTCCAAAGCGGACGTGTTCGATCGAGCAACACCGGATGCAATTTCGACACAGCCGCCTCCAGCGCCGCCATGCCGTCACCCAGCTTGCCCGAAGGCGGCAGCGCGATTTCGACGATGTGCGCGCGCAGATCCACCTCGGCATCGACCCAGGCCGGATTGGCCAGGTTCAGCGGCATCCACCACAGGCGACGGCGCAGCACGGGTGCCAGTGGCAGGCGTATGGCCATGTGCGCACGCAAGCGGGTGGCGAACTTGCCCCGCGCGCCAGGCGGGATCTCGAAAACATGCAGTGCGCCCACATGCATGGGCATTTGCGCGGTTTCGAGGTGAAGGAAGGTGGCGTCCAGGCCGGAGAGCTGCTTCATGCAGGCCATGCTAGGCCGGCGGCGGCGCGCCACAGCCCGGTGTTGACCCTAAACCACAGGCGGCTTGAGCTTGGTCAAGCCGGCGTATTGGCCAGTGCATGCCATTGCCGTTCACGCAGACCCAGCCATTCATTGACCAGCAGCGCGCCGATTACCAGCGCCCCGCCGGTCAGTGCGGTGGGGCCAGGCGCCTCGCCCGCCCCCACCCAGGCCAGCAACACGCCGAAGATCACTTCGAGCAGGCAGATCAGCGAGATCTCGGGCGCGGGCAGCACCTTGGCCATGGCCACCGCGATCAGGCAGGGGATGGCCAACTGCACCACACCCAGCAGGCCCAGCAGGCCCAGGTCGTGGCCGGTGGCGCTGAAGGGCAGAGACAAGGGCAGCGTGACCAGGGCCGACATCACCGCGCCCAGCAGCACCGCCGGCAGCATGTCGGGCTCGGCCACCGATGGATCGCGCGCATGCTGTTGGTGCAGGTGCTGCAGCAACGTCCAGTTGGTGGCGCCGGCGATCGGCACGCCCAGGGCCACCAAGGCGCCGGTCATCGACACACCCGGCGCAAAGGCCTGGCGGCCGAACATCCACGCGATGCCCAGGCCCGCCACGCCAATGGCCACCCAGGTGCGCGCGGGCAGCCGGTGATGAAGAAACACCCGGGCAAACAGCGCAGTCAGCAGGGGCGCAATCGACATGGTGATCAACACCGTGGCCACGGTGGTGAGGGTGATGGCCACCATGAAGTTGGTGTACATCACCGCCCAGCACAGGCCCGACACCCACAGGGCCCACCCTCCCCGGCGGATATCGGCCCACAGCCGAGGCCCGCGCATGACCAGCAAGGCTGCCACCAGCGCCACAGCGTTGAAGGCACTGCGCCAGAAGGTCACCTCAAAGCTGCGGGCGGCTTCAAGATGCCGGGTCACCACCCCGGCAATGCTCCACATCAAGGTGACCAGCACCATCAGGGCCACGGCCCTGCCATGGCTCACGCGGCTTCGCGCGACGCCTTGCGGCGGTCATGCTCGCTCAGGTAGCGCTTGCGCACGCGAACCGACTTGGGCGTGATCTCGACCAGCTCATCGTCTTCGATGAACTCGACCCCGTACTCCAGCGTCAGCTCGATCGGCGGGGTGATCTTGATCGCGTCTTCCTTGCCGCTGACGCGGAAGTTGGTCAGCTGCTTGGTACGGGTGGCGTTGACCACCAGGTCGTTTTCGCGGTTGTGGATGCCAACGACCATGCCTTCGTAGACGGGGTCATTGGCTCTGACGAACATCCTGCCTCGGTCGTCCAGCTTACCCAGTGCGTAGGTGAAGATTTCACCCGCGTCCATGCTGATCAACACGCCGTTCTTGCGGCTGGCGATGTCGCCGCGGTGGGCTTCGTAGCCGTCGAAAATGTTGCTGATCAGGCCCGAACCACGGGTGAGATTCATGAACTCGTTGGTGAAGCCGATGAGGCCACGCGCCGGGATCCGGTACTCCAGGCGCACGCGGCCACGGCCGTCCGGCTCCATGTTGACCAGTTCGCCCTTGCGCTCGCCCAGGGCCTGCATCACGCCGCCCTGGTGGATTTCTTCCACATCGGCCGTCACCAGCTCGATCGGCTCGCAGCGCTCGCCGTCGATGTCGCGGAACACCACGCGCGGCTTGCTCACGGCCAGCTCATAGCCTTCGCGGCGCATGTTTTCGAGCAGGATGGTCAGGTGCAGTTCGCCCCGGCCCATCACTTCGAAAATGCCGTCTTCGCCGGTCTCTTTCACGCGCAGGGCCACGTTGCTCTGCAGTTCTTTCTGCAGGCGGTCCCACAGCTGGCGGCTGGTGACGTACTTGCCTTCACGGCCGGCCAACGGGCTGGTGTTGACGCAGAAGTTCATCGTCAGCGTCGGCTCGTCCACCTTCAGCATGGGCAGCGGCATGGGGTTGGCCACGTCGGTCACCGTCACGCCGATGCCGATGTCTTCGATGCCGTTGATCAGCACGATTTCGCCCGGGCCGGCCTCGGTCACCTGCACACGGTCCAGGCCCTGGAAAGTCAACACTTGGTTGACGCGGCCGTTCACGGTCTTGCCGTCGGCGCCTTCCATCACGGCCACGTTCATGCCCGGCTTGATGGTGCCCTGGCTGATGCGGCCCACGCCGATGCGACCCACGAAGGTCGAATAGTCGAGCGCCGAGATCTGCAGTTGCAGCGGCGCATCCGGATCACCGGTCTGCGCAGGCACATGCCTGAGGATGGTTTCGAACAGGGCCGACATGTCGGGACCCCACTGTTCACCACGCTCACCTTCGACCAGCGACGACCAGCCATTGATGCCCGAGGCGTAGACCACCGGGAAGTCCAGCTGCTCGTCGTTGGCGCCGAGCTTGTCGAACAGGTCGAACGCGGCGTTGATCACGGCGTCGGGCTTGGCACCGGGCTTGTCGACCTTGTTCACCACCACGATGGGCTTGAGGCCCAGGGCCAGCGCCTTCTTGGTGACAAAGCGCGTCTGTGGCATGGGGCCCTCTTGCGCATCGATCAGCAGCACCACGCCGTCGACCATGGAAAGCGCACGCTCGACCTCACCGCCGAAGTCGGCGTGGCCCGGGGTGTCGACGATGTTGATGTGGGTGCCCTGCCAACTGACGGCGCAGTTCTTGGCCAGGATGGTGATACCGCGCTCACGTTCGATGGCATTGCTGTCCATCACGGTGTCGACCACTTTTTCGTGCT
>JANOAQ010000221.1:0-3226 GCA_031411195.1 Burkholderiaceae bacterium
CGCGCTGCAGGCGCCAGGCCTCGTCGGGGTGGGCGGGGTCGAAGACCCGTTCGGCGGTGGCGGTGGTGGACGGCCGCAGCTGCGTGTCCAGCGCCAGGCGCTTGTCGAAGACAAAGCACTCGCCCTGCCAATCGCGGTGGGCGTCGGGCAGGGCCTGAAAGTAGTGCAGCACGCCGCCGCCGAGTTGCCGCACATCCAGGCCCAGGCTGCGCATCCACGGGGCGGTCTTGTCGCAGCGGATGCCGCCGGTGCAGTACATGGCCACCGGCCGGCCCGCGGCGCGCCAGGCCGGCGCATGGGCCTGCACATAAGCCACGAAATCGCGGAAGTGGTGCACCTGGGGATCCTCCGCCCCTTGAAAGCGCCCCAGGCGAAACTCGAAATGGTTGCGGTTGTCCAGCAGCACCACGTCGTCCCGGGCCATCAGCGCGCGCCAGGCCTGCGGCGACAGGTGGCTGTCGTCGTGCTCGTCGGGCGGTGGCAGCGGGCAGCCATCGGGCGAAGCCGGCAAGCCCAGCGCCACGATCTCGGGCTTGACGCTGACCTTCATCCGACCGAACGGCGCGCCATCGCAGGCACTGTGCTTGAACGGCATGCCGCGCAGGGCACCGCCTGCAAAGCTGCCGGCCTGCAGGGCCGCCTCGAAGGCCTGCACATCGCCCGGCGTACCGGCCACCGTGCCGCTGATGCCTTCGGTGGCCACCAAGATGCTGCCTGTCAATCCCCGCGACAACGCGCGCAGGCTGGCGGCCGCCGCTACCGGATCGGGCAGAGGGGCAAACCGGTAGAAGGCGCTGTGCAGAAGCGCGGCGAAGGCGGGGGCGGTCAAGCCTTGATTGTCGCAACATCTGGTGTCGGGCCAGGCGGCTGCGGCCCGGTTGTCATCAGCCACTGTCTCTGGCCGAACGCTGGCTGGCCTGGCCTTTGCTGGTGACAATGGTCCGACATGAATGCCCTGCTGCAAGCCATCCACGCCATGGCGCTGCCCGTTGAGGCCCAACGACTCTTTCACGGACGCGGCGGCCTGTATCCGGGTTGCGAACAATGGGCGCTGGACGCGTATGCGCCGGTGCTGGTGCTCACCAGTTTTCAGCCGGCCAGCGAGGCCGAACTGGCCGAGGTGGGCGCTGCCCTGGCCGCCAGGTGGCAGCTGCTGGCGCCCGGCGAGTCGCTGAACTGGGTTTACCAGTGTCGCCACGAGGGGCGGGCCCAGACCCGCCTGATGGCCGGCAGCGTGCCCGACCCGCATGTCGTGCTGGCGCAGGGCGCGCGCTTTCGGGTGCATGTGCTCAAGGGACAGAACCACGGGCTTTTTCTCGACATGGCCGAAGGCTGGCGGTGGGTGGCACGGCATGCCGCCGCGCACCCCGGGCTGAAAGTGCTCAACCTGTTTGCCTACACCGGCGCCTTTTCAGTGGTGGCGCGCCTGGCCGGCGCCGCCCAGGTGGTCAACATCGACATGAGCCACGGCGCCCTGGCTATCGCTCAGCAGAACCATGCCCTGAACGGCATCACCAGCGGTGCCAGCTTTCTGGCCCATGACCTGTTCAACACCTGGGGCAAGCTCAGCCGCATGGGGCCTTATGGCCTGGTGATCGTCGACCCGCCCAGCTACCAGAAGGGCAGCTTTGTGGCCACCAAGGACTACGCCCGCGTGATGCGCCGCCTGCCCGATCTGCTGGCACCGGGCGGCCATGCCCTGTTGTGCCTGAACGCCCCCGAGCTGACGCCGGCGTTTTTGCAGGCGCAGATTCAGGTGCAGGCGCCAGCGCTGCAGTTCGCCGAGCGCCTGCCCAACCCGGCGGTGTTTGCCGACGTATCGCCTGAGCGTGCACTCAAGGTGCTGGTGTACCGGGCGCCGGGCTGAGCGCCGTCATTGAGCGGCGTCACTGAGCGCCGTTACTGCGCACCGTCACTGCGCACGGTCACATCAGCGCCACGCCCTTGATTTGCGCGAAGAGCGCATCGCCGGCCTGCAGTTGCAGTGCATCGGCACTGCGGCGGGTGACGCGCGACAGCAGGTGCACCGGGCGCCCCGGCGGAGCGGTCGGGTCGGCGGCGGCCACACGCAGGCGCAGCAGGGCGGTGCTGCGGTCGGCCTGCAGGCTGTCCAGCACCACGGGCAGCACATTGAGCACGCTGGTTTCCTGCGGGCGTTGGCGCGCCACGCTCACATCACGGGCCAGCACGCGGGCGCGCACCGCCTCGCCCGACGCGGCGCGGGTCTGGCCGACCCACAGCGCGCCGCCGTCGAAGACCACGCGCGTCAGCCCGTAGGCGGCATCGTGCGCGTCCACCCGGGCGTCGATCACCACGCCGGCATCGTCCTGGCGGGCCAGCGGCAGGTCGGGGCGAGACAGCAGCTCGGCCAAGGGGCCGGCCGCGCGCACGCAGCCCGCCTGCATCAGCACCAGGTGGTCGGCCAAGCGGGCCACTTCGTCCATGGCATGGGTCACGTAGACGATGGGCAGGGCCAGCTCGTGGTGCAGGCGTTCCAGGTAGGGCAGGATTTCGGCCTTGCGCTCGGCGTCCAGCGCGGCCAGCGGTTCGTCCATCAGCAGCAGGCGCGGCGCGGTGGCCAGCGCGCGGGCGATGGCCACACGCTGGCGCTCACCGCCCGACAGGGTGGCGGGGCGGCGGTCCATCAGCGCGGCGATGCCCAGCAGGCCGACCACGGTGTCGAGCGCAAAGCCTTGCGCCGCCGCGCCTGCACGCCGGCGGCCGTAGTCCAGATTGGCCCGCACGCTGAGGTGGGGAAACAGCGCCGCGTCCTGGATCACATAGCCCAGCGGGCGTTGATGGGTGGGCACGAAGCGGCGCTTGGCATCTTGCTGCGCATCGTCTTGCCAGACCTCGTCGTCCAGCGCCACGCGGCCGGCGGCGCGCTCCAGCCCGGCCAGGGCGCGCAGCACCGTGGTCTTGCCACAGCCTGAGGGGCCGAACAGGGCGGTGATGCCCCGGCTGGGCAGTTGCAGGGCCACGTCGAGCGTGAAGTCGCGCCGAGCCAGGTGCAGCCGGGCGTCGATCATGGCGTGGTCATCCGGTCGTCGCGTGGTCGGCGGTTGGCCCAATACAGCGTGACCAGCACCACCAGCGCAAAGACCACCAGGCCGGCAGCCAGGCGGTGGGCCTGCTCGAACTCGGCCGCCTCCACATGCTCGAAGAGCGCCACCGACAGCACGCGTGTCTGGCCCGGGATGTTGCCGCCGATCATCAGCACCACGCC
>JANOAQ010000222.1:0-2790 GCA_031411195.1 Burkholderiaceae bacterium
ATGCCCTTGTAACGCTCCAGCATGGCCGGAACTTGCTCGCTCTGATCCGGGTGGATCAAAAGCACGATCTCGTAGTGACGCATGAACACTCCTTGTGGATTCCGGCAGTCTTGTCTGCCAGGGAAGCTGCCCTGACGCGTCGCAGGCCAAGTCGAATTACTTGGCCCAACACAGGTGCAGCAAAGGGAAAGCCCGCGATTATAGCAGGCTGGGCGGACCGGAGCGTCCCGGCTCGGCCGGCTGCGGCCCCGGGTGGCGCAGATCGTCGGCCATGGCGCGCTCGGCTTGCGCCGGTGCCGGGGTGAGCAGGCTCACGATGATCAAGGCCAGGCAGCCCGCCGGAACACCGAACACCCCTGCAGCCACCGGGTCGATGTCGAACCAGCGCAAGCCGGCGGTGGGCTCGTCCAGACCCAGCCAGGCGCGTGGCCCCGCCAGGTTGCGCGCCATGTACCAGAGGCAGACGCCGGCGCCCGTCACCATGCCGGCCACCGCGCCAGCCCGGTTGGCCCGGCGCCAGAAGATGCCGATCACCAGCGCCGGAAAAAAAGTAGCTGCCGCCAGGGAAAAGGCCGCCGACACGAACGGCAGGATGTTGGCAATGCGCAATGACGCCACCCAGGCCGCCGCTACCGCCGTGACCAGCACCATCAGCTTGCTGAACATCACCCGCTTGATGGCCGACGCACCTGGCCGCACGATGCGAAAGAAAAAGTCATGCGACAGCGCATTGCTGATCGTCAGCAACAGGCCATCGGCCGTGGACAACGCCGCTGCCAGGCCGCCCGCTGCGACCAGGTAGGTGACGACCAGCGGCAGCCCCCCCAGTTCAGGCGCGGCCAGCACGATCATGTCGGGGCCCAGGCGCAGTTCAGAAAATTGCAGGAAGCCGTCGCCGTTGATGTCTTGCACCGATACCAGCGACGGGTCGAGCTTGCTCCAGCGGCGTATCCAGTCGGGCAGGCTGCCAAAGCTGGTGCCCACCAGTTCGGTAAAGACCTGGTACTTCACCATCACCGCCAAAGCGGGTGCGCTGACGTAGAGAAGCACGATGAAGATCAATGACCAGCCCACCGAACGCCGTGCGTCTGACACGGAAGGCGTCGTGTAGTAACGCGTCAGCACATGCGGCATGGCCGCCGTGCCCAGCATCAAGCAAAAGACCAGCGCCAGAAAATTGGTGCGGGCCGATTGCCCGGCGGCACCCGGCTCACCTGCCTGGCCCGCCTGCGGCGCCAGACCCGCCAGCGGGCGCGATTGCGCCAATGCCATGTCATGTTCACGCTGGTAGAGCACACGGGCTTCGGCCTCGTTGCGCGGCATGCGCTCTAGCCGACGTTCAGCCTGCTGAATGCGGGCCAGCGACACGTTCTCGGCACGCATGCGCTCGATGTCACGGGCCAGCGCCGCACCGTCGGTGGCCATGGCAGCGGGCACATCGGCCAGCTTGCGACGGGCCTCGGCGGCGCGTTCGGCCAGCAGGCCACGCACCTCGATCTCGGCTGGGTCGACCAGCAATTGCGCCTCGCGCTGGCTGACCGCTTCCAACTGCTGCTTGTAGCTGAAGACCGGCAGCCAGGAACCCGTCTGGTGCAGGCTCAGCCACATCACCGGCACGGTGTAGGCAATGATGAGCACGATGTACTGGGCCACCTGGGTCCAGGTGACAGCGCGCATACCGCCCAGGAACGAGCACACCAGCACCCCCCCCAGGCCGACGAAGATGCCGATCTCGAAGCTGAAGCCGGTCAGGTGCGAGGTGACCAGCCCGACGCCGTAGACCTGCACCACGACGTAGACAAAGCTCACCAGCACGGTGGCGGCCACGCCGATCAGGCGCGGTGCCTGGCCGCCGTAACGCGCACCCAGAAAATCAGGGATGGTGTACTGGCCGAAACGCCGCAGATACGGCGCCAGCAGGATCGCCACCAGGCAGTAGCCGCCCGTCCACCCGAGCACGTAGGCCAGCCCGTCGAAGCCTTGCAGGTAGAGCACCCCGGCCGTGCCGATGAAGCTGGCGGCCGACATCCAGTCGGCCGCCGTGGCCATGCCGTTGTAGATGGCCGGAACGCGCCGGCCGGCCACGTAGTACTCGGCCTCGTCGGTGGTGCGGCTCATCAGCCCGATGCCGGCATACACCAGCACCGTGGCGATCAGGAAGCTGCCGCCGATCCAGCCGCGCGACCAACCGTTGCGCTCCAGCACCGCCAGCAGCCCGATGAAGAGCACCACGCCCAGCGTGAACAGCGCATATCGGCGGTGCAGCGTGCGGGCGAATCGCCGCGTGGTCTCCACCGTGCCGGATTGATGGGAGGGCATGGGGCCTCAACGTGACACGGTGCGCGGGCGTTGCCTCAGCGCTGGGCCAGGCGCGTCCAGGTCTCGACCACCGAGTCGGGGTTGAGCGAGATCGAGCCTATGCCCTCGGCGGCCAGCCAGTCGGCAAAGTCCGGGTGGTCGCTCGGCCCTTGGCCGCAGATGCCGACGTATTTGCCGGCGGCCCGGCAGGCGGCTATGGCCCGCGTGATCAAAGCCTTGACAGCGGGGTCACGCTCGTCGAAGTCGGCCGCCAGCAGCGCCAGCCCCGAATCCCGGTCCAGCCCCAAGGTCAGTTGGGTCAAGTCATTCGACCCGATCGACATGCCGTCAAAGTGCTCAAGAAACTGCTCAGCCAGGATGGCATTGCTGGGCACCTCGCACATCATGATCAGGCGCAGACCGTTCTGGCCACGCGCCAGGCCGCGCTCGGCCAGCATCGCCATCACCCGCTCGGCCTGGCGCACCGTGCGC
>JANOAQ010000223.1:0-9521 GCA_031411195.1 Burkholderiaceae bacterium
CCCTCAAGGGCGACCTGCAGAAAATCCGCACCGGCCGGGCCCACCCCGGCATCCTCGACCAGGTAAGCGTGGACTACTACGGCTCGATGGTGCCCATCAGCCAGGTGGCCAATGTGTCACTGCTCGACGCGCGCACCATCAGCGTGCAGCCGTGGGAGAAGGGCCTGGGCGCCAAGATCGAGAAGGCCATCCGCGAGAGCGACCTGGGCCTGAACCCCGCATCGCAGGGCGACCTGATCCGCGTGCCCATGCCGGCCCTGACGGAGGAGCGTCGCAAGGACCTGACCAAGGTGGTGCGCCATGCCGGTGAAGACGCCAAGATCGCCGTGCGCAACCTGCGCCGCGAAGCCAACGAGCACCTCAAGAAGTTGCTCAAGGACAAGGCCGTGGCCGAAGACGAAGAACGCCGCGCGCAAGACGATGTGCAAAAGCTCACCGACCGCACCGTGGCCGAAATCGACAAATTGGTCCACGGCAAAGAGGCCGAGATCCTCGCGGTGTGATGGCGCTCCCTGCGGCCGCTGGCTTCTGACATGAAACAGGATTCATCGGTGCCGCGCCACGTGGCCATCGTGATGGATGGCAACGGGCGGTGGGCCAAGAAGCGTTATTTGCCGCGCTTTTTCGGCCACAAGGCCGGTGTGGACGCGTTGGTCAAGGTGATCAACACCTGCGCCGACCGCGGTGTCGAGTACCTCACCGTGTTCGCGTTTTCATCCGAGAACTGGAAACGTCCAGAAGACGAAGTCTCCGGCCTGATGGGCCTGGTGCTGGTGGCCGTCACCAAGTACCTGGGCAAGTTGGCGCGTGACGGCGTCAAGATCGTCATCGTTGGCGACCGCAATGCCGTGTCTGACCGCCTGCGCGCCGCCTGGGCCGAGGCCGAGCGGGCCACCCAGCACAACACCCGCATCACCTTGTCGGTGGCCTTCAACTACGGTGGCCGCTGGGACGTGGTGCAGGCCTGCCGCCAGGCCGTGGCCGCCGGCCTGCGCGCCGAGCAGATCACCGAAGAGTCGCTTTCGGGCTTCATGGCGATGCGGCATGCACCCGATCCGGATCTGTTCATCCGCACCGGCGGCGAGGTGCGCATCAGCAATTTCCTGCTGTGGCAGGTGGCCTATTCCGAGTTGGTGTTCACCGACTGCCTGTGGCCCGATTTTGGTGTGGCCGCCCTCGATGCTGCACTGTCCTCGTATGCCGGGCGCGAACGCCGCTTCGGTGCCGTGTCGCCCGGTGCGGCTGAATCTGCTTCAGGTTGATTTCAATGCTGCGCCAGCGCGTGATCACTGCCGTGGTGCTGCTGGCCCTGCTGCTGCCGGCCTTGCTGGCCGCCAGCCCCTTGCCGTTTGCGATGTTCACCTTGGTATTGATCAGCGCTGCGGGTTGGGAGTGGGCCCGTTTGAATGGGGCCGGCACCCCGTTGCCTGCGATGGCGTCGGGCGCTTTGCTGGCCGTGCTGTGCGGTCTCAGCCTGTACCGGCTGCCACAGTTGGGTGCTGCCGGGGGCCTGTGGTGGATGGGCACGCTGGTCTGGATGGTGGGCGGCGCATTGGCATTGCGTCGGGGGCCGGCCGGTTGGCCGGTATTGCCGGTGGCCCTGCGCTGGCCGTTGGGCCTGGTGATGCTGTGGTTGGCCTGGCTGGCCCTGGCGCAGGCGCGCACTGTGGGCATCAACTTCCTGCTGTCGGTGATGTGTGTGGTCTGGGCGGCCGACATCTCGGCCTACTTTGCCGGTCGGGCTTTTGGCCGCAGAAAGCTGGCGCCCACCATCAGCCCGGGCAAGAGCTGGGAGGGGGTCTATGGCGGCGTTGCGGGCGTGCTGCTGCTGGCCGTGGGCTGGGTATGGATGGACGGCCAGGCCAACTTCGATTCAGCCAGCCTGTTCACCTTGCTCAAGCAGCGCTGGGGCTGGGCCGGTTTGTTGCTGGCGGCTTTACTTCTGACCGCGCTCAGCGTGGCCGGTGATCTGTTCGAATCGTTGGTCAAGCGCGCCGCCGGGGTGAAGGATTCCAGCGCGCTTTTGCCGGGCCACGGCGGCGTGCTCGACCGGGTTGACGCCTTGTTGCCGGTATTGCCTGCAGCGATGGCCCTGATCAGCCTCTAGTTCCTTTCCTGAAGATCAAATCGACCATGGTTCAACGTGTGTGCATCCTCGGTGCTACCGGTTCGGTAGGCACCAGCACGCTCGACGTGATGGCGCTGCATCCACAGCGATACGAAGCCTTCGCGCTCACCGCCTTTCACCGGGTCGATGCCTTGGCCGACCTGTGCCTGCGTTGGCGCCCGCGCCATGCGGTGGTGCCCACGGCCGAGCAGGCCGCCTCGCTGCAGGCCAGGCTGCATGCGGCCGGCTTGCGAACGGAGGTGCAGTACGGCGCCCAGGCGCTGTGCGAGATGGCAGCCCACCCTGAGGTCGACAGCGTCATGGCCGCCATCGTCGGCGCCGCAGGCTTGCGGCCCTGCATTGCCGCCGCCCGCGCCGGCAAGCGCCTGATGTTGGCCAACAAAGAGGCGCTGGTGGTCGGCGGGCGTCTTTTCATGGACGCCGTGCGCCAGGGCGGCGCGCTGCTGCTGCCCATCGACAGCGAACACTCGGCGATCTTTCAGTGTTTGCCCGAAGTCCGCAGCGCCTGGGCCGAGCGCATCGACCACATCGTGCTCACGGCCTCGGGCGGGCCGTTTCGCACCCGCGATCCGGCCACCCTGCACAGCGTCACGCCCGAAGAGGCCTGTGCCCACCCGAATTGGGTCATGGGCCGCAAGATCTCTGTCGATTCGGCCACCATGATGAACAAGGCACTCGAAGTGATCGAAGCGCGTTGGTTGTTTGACCTGGCGCCCGATCAGATCCGCGTGGTGCTGCACCCACAGAGCATCATCCACTCGATGGTGGTCTGCCGCGACAACAGCGTGCTGGCCCAGTTGGGCACGCCCGACATGAAGGTGCCCATCAGCGTGGGCCTGGCCTGGCCCGAGCGCATCGCCTCGGGCGCGCAGGCGCTGGACTTCCTGGCGATGGGCGCGTTGAGCTTCGAGCCCGCCGACGAGCGGCGCTTCCCCGGCCTGGCGCTGGCCTACGCGGCGCTGCGCGGGCCCGAAGGCGGTGGCGCGGTGCTCAACGCGGCCAACGAGGTGGCGGTGGCCGCGTTTCTGGCCGGGCGGGCACGTTTCACCGATATCCACCGCGTGAACGCGAACACCGTGGCTGCCCTGCCACCCACGGCCGCCGATGCAGCATCGCTGGATGATCTGCTGGCATTGGACGAGCGCGCCCGTGCCTTCGCCCAGGCCCAGGTCGAGGAGTGCACCCGATGATCACGACCGTGCTGGCCTTCCTGCTCACCTTGGCGGTGTTGATCGTGGTGCACGAATACGGCCACTACCGCGTTGCCGTGGCCTGCGGCGTCAAGGTGCTGCGCTTCTCGGTGGGTTTTGGTCGCGTGGTCTGGCGCCACCAGCGCTCGCCCGAGCACACCGAGTTCGTGCTGTCGGCCCTGCCGCTGGGTGGCTATGTGCGCATGCTCGACGAGCGCGAGGCGCCGGTGCCCCCCGAGCAACTGCACCGGGCCTTCAACCGCAAGCCGTTGCGCCAGCGTGCGGCCATCGTGGCCGCCGGTCCGATCGCCAACTTGCTGCTGGCGGTACTGCTGTACGCCAGTTCTCACTGGATCGGGGTCGATGAGCCCAAGGCCGTGATGGGCACACCGGTTGCCGGCAGCCTGGCCGAGCGTGCCGGTCTGCGCCCCGGCGATTGGGCGCAGGCCTGGCAAGACGACGAAGGCCAGTGGGTGCCGGTGCGGTCGCTGAACGACCTGCGCTGGCATGTCACCCAGCACGCGATGCGGGGCGATGCCTTGCAACTGCAGGTCAGCGATTCGGCCGGCCGTGGCAACCGACAGGTGCGCCTGGGGCTGGACGAACTCGGCGCGCAGGAGATGGACGCCACCTTGGTCAAGCGCATCGGCCTGGGCTCGGCCTACAGCGATCCCGTGCTTGGTGAGGTCAAGGCCGGTGGCCCGGCCCAGGCGGCCGGCCTGCGCCAGGGCGACCGTGTGTTGCGGGTGGACGGCCAGGCGCTGAGCGATGCGCAAGGCCTGCGCGAGCGCATTCGCGCAGCAGTGCGCGATGGCCAGGCGCTGGCCATGGTCTGGCAGGTGCAGCGGGCCGGACAGACGCTGGAGGTCAGCATCACCCCCCGCGCGGTGCGCGACGGTGAGCGCCTGGTCGGCCGGGTCGATGCGTTCATCGGCACGCCGCCGACCATGGTCAAGGTGCAGATGGGGCCGTTCGAAGGCCTGGCCCAGGGCGCTGAGCGAACCTGGGAAGTCTCGTCGCTGACCCTGCGCATGCTCGGCCGCATGGTCACTGGACAGGCCTCGCTGCGCAACCTCAGCGGGCCGCTCACCATTGCCGACGTGGCTGGCCAATCAGCCCAGCAAGGTCTTGCCTACTACCTGGGCTTTCTGGCCCTGGTCAGCGTCAGCCTGGGCATCCTCAACCTGCTGCCCCTGCCCATGCTCGATGGCGGGCATCTGATGTATTACATTTTCGAGGCCCTGACCGGGCGCCCGGTGCCTGATCAATGGCTTGAGCGTCTGCAGCGCGGTGGCATCGCCGTCTTGCTGCTGATGATGTCTGTGGCCCTCTTCAACGATGTTGCCCGCCTGTTGGGCCTGCACTGAACGTACCGATGCACCCCCTCTTCCCTGATCATCTGTTCCGCCCGGCCACCGCTGTGGTGGCCCTTGTTGCCGCAATGGCAGCGCCCGTGGCCTGGGCCATCGAGCCCTTCGTGCTGCAGGACATCCGGGTCGAAGGCCTGCAGCGCACCGATCCGGGCACCGTCTTCGCGGCCTTGCCCTTCCGCGTAGGCGACACCTACACCGACGACAAGGCCGCCGCCGCGCTGCGTGCCCTGTTTGCCACCGGCCTGTTCAAGGATGTGCGCATCGAGATCGACGGCCGCGTGGCCGTCCTGGTGGTCGAAGAGCGGCCGGTCATTGAATCGGTCAACTTCGTCGGCCTCAAAGAGTTCGACAAGGACACCCTGGCCAAGTCGCTCAAGGACGCCGGCATCGGCGAAGGCCTGCCCTTCGACCGTGCCCTGGTCGATCGCGCCGAACAGGAAATCAAGCGCCAGTACCTGTCACGCAGCTTGTACGGCGCCGAGGTGGTGACCACCATCACTCCGACCGAGCGCAACCGCGTGAACGTCAGCTTTGCCATGACCGAGGGCGACGCCGCCAAGATCAAGGAAATCCGCATCGTCGGCGCCAAGGTCTTCCCTGAAAGCACGCTCACAGGCCTGCTTGACCTCACCACCAGCGGCTGGCTGACCTGGTACACCAAGAACGACCGCTACTCACGGGCCAAGCTCAACGCCGACCTCGACACCCTGCGGGCCTACTACCAGAACCGCGGTTACCTCGAGTTCGCCATCGAGAACGCCCAGGTCACCATCTCGCCCGACAAGCAGGACATCTCGCTGACCATCACCGTGCAAGAGGGTCAGCCGTACACGGTGACCGAGGTCAAGCTGGCGGGTGAATACCTGGGCAAGGACGATGACTTCAAGCGTCTGGTCGCCATCCGCGCCGGCGAGCCCTACCGCGCAGCGGCGGTCACGGCCACCACCAAGAACTTCACCGACCGCTTTGCCACCTTCGGCTACGCTTTTGCGCAGGTCGAGGCCCGCACCGAGATCGACCGCGACAAGGGCCAGGTCGCGATCGTGCTGGCCGCCAACCCGCAGCGCCGCGTGTATGTTCGCCGCATCGACGTGGCGGGCAACACCCGCACCCGCGACGAAGTAGTGCGCCGCGAGTTCCGACAGCTCGAATCGTCGTGGTACGACGGTGAGCGCATCAAGCTCTCGCGTGAGCGTGCTGAGCGTCTGGGTTACTTCAAGGAGGTGACGGTCGAAAACACCGAGGTGGCGGGCACCGCCGACCAGGTCGACCTTACCGTCAACGTGACCGAAAAGCCCACCGGCAACCTGATGCTGGGCGCGAGCTTTTCCAGTGCCGACCGGCTTGCCCTGAGTGCGTCGATCAAGCAGGACAACGTCTTCGGCTCTGGCAACTACCTGGGCCTGGAAGTGAACACCAGCCGAACCGGCCGAAGTCTGGTGTTCTCAACTGTCGACCCGTACTTCACGGTCGATGGCATCTCGCGCGGCATCGACCTGTACTACCGCACCTCGCGGCCGTACAACAGCCTGGGCGACCAGTACCAGATCGCCAACCCGGGTGGTGCGATCCGCTTCGGCGTGCCCTTCTCCGAATACGACACGGTGTTTTTCGGCATTGGCCTGGAGCAGACCAATATCGGCGCCAACGCCGGCATCCCGAACCAGTACTTCGACTACCGCTTCCGCTACGGCGCCAAGTCCACTTCGGTGCCGCTCACCGTGGGCTGGGCGCGCGATGAACGCGACAGCGCGCTCACCCCCACGGCTGGCCGCTACCAGCGTGTCAACGTGGAGTGGAGCATTGCCGGTGACGTGCGCTTCATCCGCACCAACCTGCAATACCAGCAGTTCTTCCCGATCTGGCAGAAGCTCACCCTGGGCCTGAACGGTGAAGTGGGCTGGGGCGTGGGCCAGGGTGGGCGGCCCTTCCCGGTGTTCAAGAATTTCTATGGTGGTGGTTTGGGCTCGGTGCGGGTGTTCGAGCAGAACTCGCTGGGTGTGATCGACCCCACCGGCGCCTATGTGGGCGGTGCGCGCAAGATCAATTTGAATGCCGAGTTGTACTTCCCGGTGCCGGGTACCGGCAACGACAAATCGCTGCGCATCTTCGCGTTTGCCGACGCCGGCAATGTCTGGCGCGAAGGCGAAAAGATCACCTCGGCATCGATGCGCAGTTCGGCGGGGTTGGGCTTGTCCTGGATCTCGCCGATGGGCCCGCTCAAGCTGAGCTACGGCGTGCCGCTGCACAAGCTGGCTACAGATAGAATTCAACGATTCCAATTCCAGATCGGGACCGCGTTCTGATGATCACGAAGACTCTCAAGTTGTTGGCCGCCGTGGCCACGGTGGGCCTTGCCACCACGCTGGCCCCGACCGACGCCGCTGCACAAGAATTGAAGATCGGCTACGTCAACAGCGAGCGGGTGCTGCGCGAAGCCGTTCCTGCCAAAGCGGCCCTGGCCCGCATGGAAGCCGATTTCAACAAGCGCGGCAAGGAACTGTCCGATCAGGAAGTCAAGCTCAAGACGGCCTACGACAAGCTTGAAAAAGACGCGCCCACGCTGCCCGAAAGCGAGCGCAACCGCCGCCAGCGTGACCTGATCGAGCAAGAACGCGATCTGCAGCGCAAGCGCCGCGAGTTCCAGGAAGACCTGAACCAGCGCAAGAACGAAGAAACCGCCAACATCGTCGAGCGGGCCAACAAGGTCATCAAGGTGATCTTCGAGACCGAGAAGTACGACCTGATCCTGCAGGACGCCATCTTCATGTCGGCTCGGGTAGACATCACCGAGAAGGTGATCAAGGCCCTCAACGCCGCGCCTGCGGGCAAGTAAGGCGCTGCCGTGCCGTCCCCGGTGCGGCTGGCCGACCTGGTGTCGGCCCTGGGGGGCGAGTTGTGCGGCGATGGCAGCCTGGTCGTCACTCGCCTGGCGCCGCTGGAAACCGCCGACGCCGCCAGCCTGAGCTTTGTGGCCAACCCGCGGTACGCCGCGCAGTTGGCGGTGTCGGCTGCAGCCTGCGTGATCGTGGCGCCGGCACTGCGCGATGCGGCGCTGGCGCGCGGTGCGGCCATCGTCACCGCTGATCCTTATCTCTACTTCGCACGCCTCACCCAATGGTGGGCCGCGCGCCAGCGCCGCCCTGCATTGCGCGGGGTGCATCCCAGCGCCGTGGTCGAGCCCGGTGCGCGCATCGACGCCAGCGCCAGCATTGGCGCCTTCAGCTTTGTGGGCGCCGGTGCGGTGGTGGCAGCCGGTGCCGTCATCGGCACCCATGCCTACATCGGCGCCGATGCTTGCGTGGGCCAAGGCACACGCCTGGCACCCCGTGTCACGCTGGGCGAGGCTTGTCACATCGGTGCGCGCGGCATCGTGCACAGCGGCGTGGTGATCGGTGCCGATGGTTTCGGCTTTGCGCCTGACCATGGCCACTGGGAAAAGATCGAGCAACTGGGCGCGGTGCGTATTGGCGACGATGTCGAGATCGGCGCCAACACCTGCATCGACCGTGGCGCGCTCGACGACACCGTGATCGAAGAGGGCGTCAAGCTCGACAACCTGATCCAGGTGGGTCACAACGTACGCATCGGCGCCCACAGCGCCATGGCCGGCTGCGTGGGCATCGCCGGCAGCGCCAAGATCGGCAAGCACTGCACGGCCGGCGGTGGCGCCATCATCCTGGGCCACCTTGAACTGGTCGACCATGTGCACATCACCGCCGCCACGGTGATCACCCGCTCCATCCTCAAGCCGGGCCAGTACAGCGGCCTGTTTCCCTTCGATGACAATGCGTCCTGGGAGAAAAACGCAGCCACGCTGCGCCAGCTGTACACCCTGCGCGAACGCATCCGCGCGCTCGAGAAAACAAGACCATGACCGCCCCCGTGCTCGACATCCACCGCATCCTCAAGCTGTTGCCCCATCGGTATCCGATCCTGCTGGTCGACCGCGTGCTCGAGCTTGAAAAAGGCGTGCGCATCAAGGCGCTGAAGAACGTGTCGATCAACGAGCCGTTTTTCATGGGGCACTTTCCCAGCCGGCCGGTGATGCCCGGTGTGCTGATGCTCGAAGCCCTGGCCCAGGCGGCGGCGCTGCTGTCGTTTGAGTCGGCAGGCGAGCAGCCCCACGAGAACACGGTGGTATAATTAGTCGGCAACGACGGCGCGCGCTTCAATCGGGTCGTCGAGCCGGGTGACCAGCTCATCCTCGAAGCCACCCTCGACCGCACCAAGGGTGGCATCTACAAGTACAAGACCCGCGCCAGCGTGGGTGGCGAGACGGCGGTCGAGGCCGAGCTGATGTGCACCGTGCGCAGGGTGGGTTGAGGAGCGCGGCATGACCCAGATCCACGCGACAGCGGTTGTCGATGCCCAGGCTGAACTGGCCGGCGATGTCAGCATCGGGCCCTACGCCGTGATCGGCCCGCATGTGCGCATAGCCGGCGGCAGCAGCATCGGCGCGCACTGCGTGGTCGAGGGCCACACCAGCATCGGCCGCGACAACCGAATCTTCCAGTTCGCCAGCATCGGCGCTGCGCCGCAAGACAAGAAGTACGCCGGCGAGCCCACTCGCTTGAGCATCGGCGACGGCAACACCATCCGCGAGTTCGTCACCATCAACACCGGTACGGTGCAGGACGGCGGGCTGACCAGCCTGGGCAACGACAACTGGATCATGGCCTATGTGCACATCGCGCACGATTGCCAGGTGGGCAACCACACCATCATCGCCAACGCCACCCAGCTGGGCGGCCATGTGCAATTGGGCGATTGGGTGTTTCTGGGTGGGCTGTCGGGCGTGCACCAGTTCGTGCGGGTAGGGGCGCACGC
>JANOAQ010000224.1:0-6272 GCA_031411195.1 Burkholderiaceae bacterium
ATTGCGATAAGATTGCCGCACGATTAAACCGGCGGCCGCGCTGGCGACTGGGTTATGAAACACCAGCTGAAAAGATGGGTCTGTCCAAATAGGTGTTGCACTTCAAGCTTGAAGGTGGGTCACCTGCTCGCGCAGACCCCAATTGCACTCTTCATCTCGACAAGGATGACGTGGGTAGGAGTTTCGCCATTATTTGTTCCGATGTGGGTCTGGCTGTTGGACCACATAACATCCCCTACCTTGAATTGACGCTGCAGTATTTTTCCGTCGGGAAGGGCAATGGAACGTTTGAATGATGAAAGTGAGTAAAGAACGAAAGCTGGGTGCTTGTGCTGATGTGTCTCGTCGCCGGGCTTGTCCTTGTAGTCGAGCACCCGGACACATTCATTCTCGAAAATTACTTTGTACTTGTCCCCATCCGTTAGTACCGCATCTTGAGCAAAGGCGAAAGCTGGAATCGTGATAAACGAATATAAGAGTACATTGCGCAGCATTGAGATTCCCTTGAAGTGACTCGTTCAGTGTAAATCTGGAAGAACTGGGCTATCAGGAGATATTGAATTGATAGAAGGGGACACGATGGCGCTCGTTCTGTGACGCCTAACGTTTGAGCTAACCTGCACTTTGCGGCGGGCCGATTTTGGGTTGGAATGAAATGGAAACCAAAATTGGGCCGCCGCAAAGTGTCAGGTTGAGCGATTGGATAGGCCGCATTCTCACAACAGTTCAAGTGGAATTGCATCAGCGACCCTAGCAAATTGAACTTGATGCGCTTCAATTCTTATGTCAATGAAACCTGAGGGAGGTCGAATCGCACTACTTCTTGGACTCCATTGGCTGAAGTCCAACGGTACGGCATCGCTCCGAATCTCGTTGTTAGGCGGGAATGTTGCTCTGTTGGAACTCCAATTGAAAAAGCCGGTGCCACTAATTCCCACAAGACGTTCAAGCTTGTCGCAAACTCGTTCTGCCGCAAATGAGATCGCTTTGCATAGATATTTATCTCTTTGATTTACTGAGACAATCTGTGGCTTGTCAAAAACAGCGGATATATTTACAACCCATCCCAGTCCTTTTACGTCATCTTGCTTATCGAGCAAGTAATTTTTAAACCAATCAAGAACAGGTTTACCGTCGATATTGACTTCTTCAGCATTAAAGTGGACTGGCTCCTTTGGTTCATTAACGAAAATCAGAGTTGTAGATATCTGTCCCCACCGGGTGACCTCGGCTTCCCATCGCGTACCGACGAAGAATTTCTTGTTTGCTGGATCATTCTCCAAGAGTGACAGCGGCTGTATCCCGTAGTGCGCACACTCTTTGAGGGCGGGCTTCGTGAATCCATTCCGCGACATTACTATCTTAAAGTTTGCATTTATGTTCTGCGACTTTGTGGCGAACGCATCAATCTCTGGTGTGCCTACTTTTCCACTGAGGTCTTTACATTCGATGACCCCGAGCATTTCCTGTCCTGCGAAGGAACCACGGATTGCCACATCAAACTGCCGGCGGTTTCCTAGTCTATCCGTAATAAATTCGCTATGTGTGATTGTTGATGTCGGGTCGATCTGCCTCTGGATTGCGGCTACAACCTTCTCGAATGCTATTCCGGGTAGATCTTGGGGCATAGGTAGGATTTTATGCGGCCTAACGTGTTATCGACACCATCGCCACCTTGGCGCTGATGGCATGAACTGGGTGCTGGCGCACACCTATTGCCATAAGCGCCAATGCGGGTTGTCCTGTAAAGATCTGCATTAAAGTGCATATTAGGGCGGGCTTGGCAGCGGATGAACTTGGCGTGCCCTGACGGGTTCGGGTGCGGCTTGAAGTTTTTGTCGACCACAACCCAAGCGATGCCTGATCGGCGCTTCGATCTGCCTTGGACGCCCAAATTCGACTTTTCTGTCGAAACTGCCTGCCGATGGAGGGCACGGTTGGGGTGAACAGAATTTGCGAAAATTGCAAGCCATCCGGCCAACCAGCCAGGCAAGGTTCGCAATCGGCCGCAAGAGTTTGACGACGACGTTGACGCAGTCTTTCGCCCGTCCTGCCGGGTTTCGAGTTCACGGCGGCACCAACGCGCCTTGCGCGCCGGTCTTGGCTCAAGATCGTCATCTGCCTTCCTTAGGCTGCGCGCTATGCCATGGCTGGCCGCATCTAGGCGTCACTCGCCTTCTTGATGCCTTGCCGCCGCGTCGGTCTGTTAGCAAGCATAAGCGGTGATTTGCGCGCTTGGCTCCCCTTGGATGGCGGTGCTTACCCGCCCAGCCATACTCCGGCATCGCCGGCCCACGCCCAAGCCCCCAAGCTCGGCAATCCATCCCCACCCCCATGAAAAGTGCCCTCTTCGTCGACTTCGACAATGTCTTCACGCAGTTGCGGGCACTGCTGCCCGATGCGGCTGAGCGCTTTGCGCGGCAGCCGCTCGATTGGATCCACTGGCTGATCAACACGCTCGAGGTGCCCGAAGGCCATGCGCCAGGCGCGCGGCGGCGCCTGCTGGTTCGGCGCTGTTACCTCAACCCGGTGTGGTACCAGCGCTACCGGCACGCGTTTTTGCGCGCGGGGTTCGAGATCGTCGATTGCCCGCCCGTCACGGCCCAGGGCAAAACCAGCACCGACATCCACATGGTGCTCGACATCATCGAGCTGCTGCAGCATGAAACCCGCTACGACGAGTTCATCGTCCTGTCGGCCGATGCCGATTTCACCCCCGTGCTGCGCAAGCTGCGGCGTTACGACCGGCGCACCACCGTGCTGGCCATCGGCTTTCCGTCGTCGGCCTACCAGGCGTCGGCCGATCTGCTGATCGACGAGCGGCTGTTCATCGAGCAGGCCCTGGGCATGGCGCCCGATGTGGCCGAGCCGCGGGCCTTGGCCGATGCCTTGCCTGCGGCCTTGCTGGCCTCTTCAGCGCCGTTGCCCTCGTTGGCCTCCATGGTGCCGGTTGCCGATGTGGCCCCGCCTGCGGCGCCCGCCAGCCCGCTCAGCGATGGGCAACTGGCCGACATCGTGCAGCGCATTGAATCTGCGGTGGCGCAATCCACGCTGCCGGTTCCTGCCGCGGCCTTGGCCTCCCGCCTGCGCCAGCTCTATGGCCCGCAGCTGGAGCAGTGGAACGGCCACACCACCTTCAAGCCCTTCTTCAAATCGCTGGGGCTGGGCCACCTGGTGTGGCTCAGCGGCTCGGGCGGGCGTATTGCCGATCCGGCCCGGCACGCCATCGAGCCGGGTGCGGTGCTGGGCGCAGGGCCGGGGCACGAGCATGGTGACCTGGCGCCTGAGCCTGCGGTTGATTCGGTTGCCCACCCCATCACCCGCCCCATCGCCCAACCCTCGGCACCCGCCGAGCCCGATGCCGCAGCGGCTCCGCCCGATCCCGCCTGGTCAGGCCACGAGCGCTTGCTGCCCCTGGTGCGCGAGGTGTCGGTGCTGACCGGCGCACCGGCCCTGCCGCCGCAAGCCATGCGCGCCGTCATCGATGCGCTGTGCGCCGACCTGGCCGCGCAAGGTTATGAGCCGACCGAGACCGCGCGCCGCGTGCGCCACGCCTGCCTGCAGCGGCAACCGCCTTTGGACATCGCGCTGCGCGATGTCATCTTCCTGCTGCGCGGCATGCAGCTCAACGGCCACCAGTTCGGCCGGGGGCAAGACGATGCGCACACCCTGGCCCAGCGCCTGTTCAACCAGATGCTGTTCTTGTGCCAGCGCGAGCAGATGGTGATCGACGAGGCCGGCCAGGCGCAAATCCGCCAGTGGATCGGCGGCGGCTTGCTGGGCTGACCGGGCGCCTGCCGGGCTACACACCAAGCAGCTCAACACCAGGTAGCTAATCGCCAAAGTAGCGCTGCACTGCCCGTGCCAGTTGCTGGCGCGGCGTGCGCTGCAGGGCGCACAGCAGGCCGAAGGGCACCTCGGCGGCGTAGCGGCGCTGCACTTCGGCCACGATCTGCAGCCACAGGCCGGCGGCCATTTCGGCATCGGCCAGGGCGCGGTGGGCACGGCCGGTGGGCACGATGCCGTGCCACTGCGCCAGCGTGCCCAGCCGGTGGTTGGGCACCTCGGGGAACAACCGGCGCGACAGCAGCAGGGTGCAGCCGAAGTTGGGCGCTTTGCTCGCTACGGGCGCCGGCGTTGCAGTGCAGCCCACACCGGCCATTGCCATCTCGTGCAGCCAAAAGCCCCGGTCGAAGGCGGCGTTGTGCGCCACCAGCGCACAGCCGGCGGTGAACTCGGCCACCTGCTGCATCACCTCGCCGGCCGGCGGCGCGCTGGCCAGCATGCGGTTGCTGATGCCGGTCAGCTGCTCGATGAAGGGCGGCACCCACACGCCGGTGCGCATCAGGCTGGCATAGCGGTCGACGATGCGGCCGTCGCGCACCAGCACCACGGCAATCTCGGTGGCGCGGGCGCCCTGGGCGGGGCTCATGCCGGTGGTCTCGAAATCGAGCACGGCCACGGTTTCACCGGGCGTACAGGGCAGGGGGATGGGCTCACTCACCGGGCCATTGTCTTTGGTGTGACGGGCCGGTCGCCAAGGGCTGGATAGACTGCGCCCCCGTCCCGATTTTTCGACCCCGGAGTCCGCATGCGTCCGTTCCTTCCCCGCCGCCATTGGTTGGCCCTGGCCACCCTGGCTGCCACGCTCACCGCCACGGCCTTGCCGGCCCTGGCCCAGACGCCGGCTTTTCCCACCCGGCCCATCACCCTGATCGTGCCCTGGCCCCCCGGCGGCAGCACCGACCGCCACCTGCGCGCCCTGGCCGAAATCGCCAGCAAGCACCTGGGCCAGAACGTGGTCATCCAGAACGTGCCCGGCGGCGGCGGCACCACCGGCCCGGGCAACATGGCGCTGGGCGCCAAGCCCGACGGCTACACCATCGCCCAGTTCCCCATGGGCATGCTGCGCCTGCCGCACATGCAAAAGACCCAGTGGAACCCGGTGAACGACTTCAGCATGATCATCGGCGTCACCGGCTACAGCTTCGGCTTTGTCGTCAAGGCCGATTCGCCCTACAAGACCTTCAAGGATTACGTCGAAGCCGCGCGCAAGGCGCCGGGCAAGATCGACTTCGGCTCCACCGGCACCGGCACCAGCCCGCACCTGCTGATCGAGGAAGTGTCCGACGTGGTCGGCGTCGAGCTCAACCACATCCCGTTCAAGGGCAACGCCGATTTGATGTCCGCACTGCTTGGCGGCCACGTGATGGCCGCCAGCGACGCCACCGGCTGGGACAAGTTTGTCGACGCGGGCCAGATGCGCCTGTTGGTCACCTTCGGCGACCAGCGCATCAAGCGCTGGCCCAATGTGCCCACCGCCAAAGAGCTGGGCTACAACGTGGTGGCCAATTCGCCCTACGGCTTGGCGGGCCCCAAGGGCATGGACCCTGCGGTGGTGAAGGTGCTGCACGACGCCTTCAAGAAGGCCATGGACGACCCCCAGCACCTGGCCGTGCTCGACCAGCTGAACCAGCCCGTCTGGTACAAGACCGGCGCCGACTATGCCGCCTGGGCCAAGGAGTCGTTTGCCAAGGAGCGCAAGCTGATCGACAAGCTGGGGCTGCTGGCCAAGTAGGTACACCCTGGCCACTGCGGCTGGGGGCCATGCCCCCATGCCGCCGCCGGTGATGGTCAATCCGCATACCGCAGGCGGTGCGGCCACCGCATGATGTCGGCCAAGAACAACCGCCTCAGGAGCCCCGATGGCCAGCCTTCACGTCAACGGCAGTGTGCGCACCCACGATGCCGAGCCCGAAACCCCACTGCTTTGGGTGCTGCGCGAGCAACTGGGCCTCACCGGCACCAAATACGGCTGCAGCATCGCGCAATGCGGTGCCTGCACCGTGCACATCGACGGCGTGCCTACCCGCTCATGCGTGCGGCCGGTGTCCAGCGTGGGCGCCGCTGAAAAGGTGGTCACTATCGAAGGCCTGTCCAAGGACGGCAGCCACCCGCTGCAAAAGGCCTGGGTCAAGCTGGACGTGCCGCAGTGCGGCTTCTGCCAGTCGGGCATGTTGATGACGGCCGCCGCGCTGATGAAGGCCAAGCCCAACCCCAGCGAGCAGGATGTGCGCGAGGCGATGACCAACATCTGCCGCTGCGGCACCTACAACCGCGTGCAGGCGGCCATTCAACTGGCGGCCAAGGGCTGAGGGGGCAACATGAACCAATCCACAGTTGATCGCCGTGCGTCCAAGTCACCGCAATCCCCGTCACGCCGCCGCTTCCTGGCCACCAGCACCGCCACCGCCGGCGGGCTGATGCTGGGC
>JANOAQ010000225.1:0-2426 GCA_031411195.1 Burkholderiaceae bacterium
GCGGCGCGGTGCAGTTCGTTGTCGCCGGCCTGGTTGAGGGCCAGCAATTCCTGGCGCAAGGCCGAACCGAAGGCCTGATGGTGATGGCCCATCACCTGAAAGGGCCTCCCCGGTGCATCAAACGCCGCCAGCACGGCGTCCACGCCGTCCAGCGAGGTACCCGACATCAGGCCGATGCAGAAGGTGGTGGCCACTGTTGGGGCGCTGAGACCGGCAGGGCGCGAGGCGCCGCTGCCCGGTGGCTTATTCCGCGTCGCCGCGGAAGGCGGTCATGCTCTCGGCCGCCGCCAGCTGGCGCTGGGCGACTGCCGCCTGCTGCATGAACATCGGCTTGGCAACGGCATCGATGCGGATGCTTTCGGCGGCGCGGGCCACCGACAGAGGATCCTGGAACTGGCCGTTGACCCGAAATTCGAAGTGCAGGTGCGGGCCAGTGGCCCAGCCCGTGGCACCCACGGCCCCGATGCGCTGGCCTTGCTCGATGCGCTGGCCCTTGCGCACGTCCATGCGGCTCAAGTGGGCGTACACCGTGCTCTTGCCGCCACTGTGCTGAACCTGCACCACATTGCCATAACCGCCCTGATGGCCGGCAAATTCGACCACACCGTCGCCCACCACACGCACTGCGGTGCCCGTGGGTGCGCTGTAGTCAACGCCGTTGTGGGCGCGCCAGTTCTGCAAGATAGGGTGAAAGCGCATGGCGAAGCCGGAGGTCATGCGCGAGAACTCAAGCGGCGCTGCCAGGAAGGCGCGGCGGCGACTTTGACCGTCAAGACCGAAGTAGGCGCCTTTGCCTTGCTTGGCGTCGTGGAACCACACGGCCTGCAACGCCTTGCCGTTGTTGACGAACTCGGCGGCCAGGATGCGCCCGATGCCTTCGTTCCAGGTGATGGGTTCGTCGTCGGCGGTCAGCGCCTCGTAGACCACGCTGAAGGTGTCGCCCTTCTTCAACTGGCGATGGAAGTCGACATCGCCACTGAAAATCTCGATCAGCTGGGCAGCGATCGCGTCGGGCAGGCGGGCCTGGTCGGTGGCGGCCCACAGCGATGTGCGGATGCTGCCGCTGCCCAGACGTGCCTGGGCGACCAGCGGCGCGGTTTCAAGCGCGACGCGAAACTGGCCATCGCCACGAAGCAGCTTCAGGCGGGTGAAATGGGTTCCGCTGCGGGCCGGGTCAAGCGCAGGAAAGCGGGCCACCAACTCGAGCAGCGTGCCATCGGCAGCGGTGCGGGCCTGCACCAGCTTGCCGCCCCGGCCGTCGATCAGCCGACGAGCGTCTGAATGGCTGCGTATGAAGTTGGCGGCGCTCGGGTCGGCCACGCCCAGTCGCTTGAGCAGCGAATCGGCCGTGTCGCCCTGGCGCGTGGTGCCGTGCCGGTTGAGCTGCAGATCATGCAGCGCCAGCGCGTCCAGCTGACCGTCGATGCCCGGCACGGTGACCTGTTCGGTGACGGTGCGCTGGGGCAGCAGGGCGGCATCGGGCGCGAGCGGAGCGATACCGAAGGCGGTGATGCCAAAGCCGCCCAGCACGGTGAGCACGGCTGCTGCCACCCGGCGCGGGTGGCGGCGCGCCGACGCTTGGGCGCGCTGCAGCAGGGTCAAGGCGGGGGCGGACAGGTGCAAGATCGGGGTTCCTGGCTGCGGGCCCTCCTCTAGAATCAGAGGCTTGCCCGGCAAAAGTGGCTGGATCTGGGCGTGAATAAATCACATCCAAATCGCTACTCACAAGCCTTCCAGTATACCCAGGCACCTCTCGCAGCATATTGCGGACAAGCCCTCATCCTGCCCACCATGTCACAGCCCGCCGTCCCCGCCGTCCCCGCCGTCCCCGCTGCCGCCCATCCGATCACCGACCGCGTGCGCGAGGCCATGGCCGTTTCACTGCGCAACTGTGAAGAGCTGTTGCCCGAGGCCGACTGGCTGAAGAAACTGGCCCGGGCCGAGGCCACCGGGCTGCCGCTGCGCATCAAGCTGGGCCTGGACCCGACCGCGCCCGACTTGCACCTGGGCCACACCGTGGTGCTCAACAAGATGCGCGCCCTGCAGGACCTGGGGCATCAGGTGATTTTTCTGGTGGGTGATTTCACCTCGATGATCGGCGACCCGTCGGGCCGCAACAGCACCCGCCCGCCGCTCACGCGCGAGCAGATCGAGGCCAATGCCCAGACCTACTACGCCCAGGCCAGCCTGGTGCTGGACCCGGCCAAGACCGAGATCCGCTACAACAGCGAATGGAGCGATCCGCTGGGCGCGCGCGGTTTGATCCAGCTGGCCAGCCGCTACACCGTGGCGCGCATGATGGAGCGCAACGACTTCCACGACCGCTTCCAGGCGGGCACACCCATCAGCGTGCACGAGTTCTTGTACCCGCTGATGCAGGGCTACGACTCGGTGGCGCTTCAGTCCGACCTCGAACTCGGCGGCAC
>JANOAQ010000226.1:0-13353 GCA_031411195.1 Burkholderiaceae bacterium
GCTCGCTGGGCAGCTTCCGCCTGCCGCTGGCGGCCAGCACGGTCAGCGAGACCGACTCCATCGTGCGGGTGCGCGACGGCCAGATCGTGGCCATCGGCGGCCTGATGAAGACCGAGCTGCGCGACGAACGCACCGGCCTGCCGGTGGTCAGCGACGCGCCGGTGATTGGTGGCCTGTTCCGCCAGACGACCACGGTTCAGAGCAAGCGCGAGCTGGTGATCATGCTCAAGCCCACCATCATTCATGCAGACGGTGTCTGGCCCGACGCGCCGGCATTTGGCGCTCCCAACCCACAGGCGCCGGCAGCCAAGCGCTGAGCCGCGCCGCCACGAGTCGATCGATCCACCATGGCCCGTCCAGAACGCATCCGCCTCGGCGACCTGCTGATCCAGGAAGCCCTGATCACGCCCGCCCAGCTGGACGAGGCACTGGTCGAGCAGAAGAAGACCGGCCGCAAACTGGGCCGCGTCTTCATCGACCACCAGTGGGTGACTGAAGTCCAGATCGCCAAGGCCGTGGCGCGCCAGTTGCGCGCACCCTTCATCGACCTGACAAATCGCAATGTGCGCCCCGAGGTAGCCGCCCTGCTGCCCGAGATGAACGCGCGCCGCCTGCGCGCCTTGGTCATCGAAAACACCGCTGGCGCACCGCTTCGGGTGGCCATGGCCGACCCGACCGACCTCAATGCCTACGACGAGATCGCGCGGCTGACCAAGCGCGAGATCGACCTGGCCGTGGTGGCCGAAACCCACCTGCTGGCCGCGCTGGACCGCGTATACCGCAGTGGCGACGAGATGGCGGGCCTGGCCCGCGAGCTGACGCAGGACATCGCCAACGTCGAGGACGAGATCGGCGACCTGCTGGGCCTGTCCACCGCCACCACCGAAGATGCACCGGTGGTGCGCCTGCTCAGCACCATGTTCGAGCAGGCACTGCGTGTGCGCGCGTCCGACATCCACATCGAACCGCAAGAGCGCTCGCTGCGCGTGCGCTTTCGCATCGACGGCGTGCTGCACGTTCAGACAGACGCCGACGCCAAGATCGCCGGTGCCGTGGCCCTGCGCCTGAAGCTGATGAGCGGCCTGGACATCAGCGAAAAGCGGCTGCCGCAGGACGGGCGCTTTCACGTCAAGCTCAAGACCAACAGCGTGGACGTGCGGATCTCCACCTTGCCGACCCAGCACGGTGAATCGGTCGTGATGCGCTTGCTCAGTCAAAGCGCCGGGCTGTTGTCACTGGACAGCCTGGGGCTGCCGCCCGAAGTGGCAGCGGCCGTCGGGCGCAGCCTGAAACGGCCCAACGGCATGTTCGTGGTGACCGGGCCGACCGGCAGCGGCAAGACGACCACCCTGTACGCGGCGCTGAATGCGCTGAACGACACCGAGCGCAAGATCATCACCGTTGAAGACCCGATCGAATACCGCCTGCCCGGCTTGAACCAGGTGCAGGTGATGGAGAAGATCGACCTGAGCTTCCAGCGCGTGCTGCGCTCGGCACTGCGGCAAGACCCGGATGTGATCCTGATCGGCGAAATGCGCGACCAGACCACCGCCGAGATCGGCCTGCGCGCCGCCCTCACGGGCCACCTGGTGCTCAGCACCCTGCACACCAACGATGCGCTGAGCACGCCCCTGCGCCTGATCGACATGGGCGTGCCCCGCTACATGGTGGCGCTGTCACTGCACCTGGTGCTGGCCCAACGCCTGGTGCGCAAGGTCTGTCAGGCCTGCGCCGAGCCCCACACCCCCGACGCGCAGGAGCACACCTGGCTGCGCAACACCCTGGCCGGCGACCCCGGCCAGGATCTGGAAGCCGTGATGGCTGCCAACCCGTGGCGCCACGGCCGCGGCTGTGCTGATTGCAACCAGACCGGCTACACCGGCCGCACCGGGGTCTACGAGTTCATCGAGATGACCCAGGAGCTGGTCGATGCGATGAACGTGGACGATCCGGTGCGCTTCACCCAGGCCGGTCGGCGCCAGATGGCTGGCCGCACCCTGCGCCGTGACGCCCTGCGCCTGGCCATGCTAGGCCGCACCACGGTTGAAGAAGCCATGCGTGTGGGCAACCAGCTCGACGACTGACCATGCCCCGCTTTGCCTACACCGGACGTGCGGCCACCGGGGCTGTCAACGGCGAGCTCGATGGCAGCGACGCCTCGGCCATTGCCACGCTGCTGATGTCGCGCGGCGTGACGCCGCTGCAGATCACGGCGGCGGGCAAGGGCGGCACCACGGCCACCGACAAGGACAGTGGCAATCCATTGAGCAACTGGATGCAGCCCAAGGTGCAGCCGGCTGATCTGATGATGTTCAGCCGCCAGTTGCACACCCTGCTGCGGGCCGGTGTGCCCATCCTGCGCGCGCTGGCCGGGCTGCAGGAGGCGGCGGTGAACCTGAAGTTCAAGCAAGTGCTGGCCAATGTGCGCCACAGCCTGGAGTCGGGCATCGAGTTGTCGATGTGCTTTGCCCAGCAGGGCGGCGTGTTCAACAACTTCTATGTGTCGATGGTGCGCGTGGGCGAAATGACGGGCCGGCTGGACGACATCTTCATGCGCCTGTTCAAGCACATCGAGTTCGAGCAGCTCATGCACCAGCAGGTGAAGTCGGCGCTGCGCTACCCCGGCTTCGTCATCATGGCCATGATGGTGGCCATCGGCGTGATCAACACCCTGGTGGTGCCGGCCTTTGCCGGCGTCTTCAAGAGTTTCAACGCCGAGTTGCCCCTGGCCACCCGCATCCTGGTGGCCAGCAGCCAGTTCACCCTCAACTACGGCTGGCTGGTGGTGGGTGCAGCGGTGGCGGGGTTCTTCGGCGTGCGCCAATGGGTGGCCACACCTGCGGGCCGGCTGGTCTGGGACCGCACCCTGCTGGGCCTGCCACTGGCCGGGCGCATCGTGCAGAAAGCCACGCTGTCGCGCTTTGCGCGCAGCTTCTCCCTGGCGCTCAAGAGCGGGGTGCCCATCGAACAGGCGCTCACCGTCGTGTCGCAGACCGTGGGCAATGCCCACATCAGCCGCAAGGTCGAAGCCATGCGAGATGCCGTTGAGCGCGGCGACACGATCCTTCGAGCGGCCATCGCCAGTGCAGTTTTCACGCCCGTGGTGCTGCAGATGATTGCCGTGGGTGAAGAAACCGGCGCTGTGGACGAATTGATGGACGAGATCGCCGAGCTCTACACCAACGAAGTTCAGTACGAGCTCAAGACCTTGTCGCAGCAGATCGAGCCGATCCTGATTGTCTTTCTGGGTGCCATGGTGCTGGTGCTGGCCCTGGGCGTATTTCTCCCTTTGTGGGATCTCGGTCGCGTGGCCCTCAAGAAATGAAACACGCTCACCGATAACCCACCTAACCCGATGGCGCACTGCCCACGGTGTGCCGCTCTTCACTTCAACCTAACCCCCCCCGACCGCACTGGAGTATGGACATGAGAACTCGCAATCAAGGTTTCACGATGATCGAACTCATCGTCGTCATCGTCATCCTGGGCATCCTGGCCGCCACGGCCTTGCCCAAGTTCATCGATCTCAACAGCGATGCCAAGGCCGCCGCCTTGAAAGGCGTGGTCGGCGCCAGCGCCAGCTCGATGACGATCAACTACAGCGGCTGCGCCGTGACCCAGCACGTGGTGACCGCCGGCAAGTGCAGGAAGGTGTCCAATTGCAGCGACCTGGGCAGCATCCTGCAAGGCGGCCTGCCCGCGGGCTACACCGTTGCCGCCGTGGCCCTGGGCACCGGCAGTGCCGGCAGCAATGGTGTCGAGGCCACCTGCACCGTCACGCAGACCGACGGCAGCGCCACCGGCACCTTTACCGGCGTTTCCGCCGGCAACTGATCGAAGCGTTCGCGATGAAGGGGTGGCGGCAAGGCGCCGTGCCCATCAGCTACACCGTGGGCAACGACCGCCAACTTGGAATGGCGCCAACTTCGGGGCCATCCGCAAAGCGGTCCATCGACGAGCACTGCCCACGGGCCGCCCAACTGCGGCCCGTGGCGCTTTGTGGCTGCCAGGCCGAACTGGCACCTTGCCGGTAGGCTTTTTCGGGCATGGGAAGGGCAGACATTCGGCAGCATCGGTGGCCATGGGTGTAGCCGATGAATCCAGCAAAACCGCCATTCGATGGGGTGCAGGCGGTGTGGCACCGGCCACTTCGGCAGCGCTTCACGAAGGCTCGGCCGTGCACGCAGTGTGTCTTGAGCGCAAGCCCCACGGGCGCCGCGTGGCAGGTTTCACTGCCGTTGAACTGATCACCGTGATGGTGCTGGTGGGCGTGCTGGCGGTCGTGGCGTTGCCACGCCTGGATGCCGCCATGTCGCTGCGCAGCGCCGCCTGGCGCGATCAGGTGCAGGCCGGCCTGCTGCAGGCGCGCAGCCTGTCGCAAGGGCACCGCCGGCTGGTGTGCGTCAGCGTCGCCACCGGCGCAGTGCGCATCAGCATGGCCAGCGTCAACCCCGCCAGCAGCTGCGACACCACCGTGTCGGGCCAGGATGGCGACGCCCGTTGGGCGGTCGACCCGCACAGCATCGCCGTGACAGTGACGCCGTCCGGCACGCTGTTCTTCCAGCCCGACGGACGCATCACCAGTGACGGCGCGGGCGCGTTGCCCGTCAGTGCCACCATCTTGGTGACCGGTGAAACCGCCTTGGCCTTGACCGGAGAGACAGGCCATGTCCGCTGATCCGCGCCGGCGGCCCCCGCAGGCGCGCGGCTTCACCTTGCCAGAAGCGCTGCTGGCCATCGTGGTGATCGGCGTCGGCCTGTCCGGTGTGCTGCTGGCCTTCAGCACCGTCTCTCGCAACAACGCCGATCCTGTCGTGCGCAAGCAGATGATGGCCATCGCGCAGGAACTGCTCGAAGAGATTCAGCTCAAGCCCTACAGCATTGCCGCCAACAGCGCCGCCGCCGGCTGCGCGCGAGACACCTTCAACGATGTGCGCGACTACGACGGTTACAGCAGCACCGGCTTCTGCACCGTGGATGGCGTGGCCATCAGCGCCCTGGCCAAGTTCAATGTGGCCAGCGGCGTGGCCACGGGCACGCTGGGCGGGGTGGGTGCGGCACTGAAGATCACCATCACCGTGCAGAACAGCGGCGACACCCTGCAGTTGGTGGGCTGGCGCACCGACTACGCTTCGCCATGACCGCGCACCGCCCAACGCAGGCTCGCCACGGCTTCACGCTGGTGGAGATGATCGTGACGCTGGTCATCTTCGGCCTGATCGCGGCCACGATGACGGTGTTTTTCAGGCCCGCGTTCGATGCCTGGCTGTCGACGCGTACCCGCACGGCCATGGCCGCCGATGCCGACCATGCACTGCGGCGAGTGCTGCGCGATGTGCGGGTGGCGGTGCCCAACTCCATCCGCACGCCGGCCACCAATTGCTTTGAGCTGGTACCCACCTCGGCGGGCGGGCGCTACCGCATGGCGGCCGATTCGGTCAACGCGGGCAGCGCGCCGGTCGACCCGGCGGCGGCGACCACCAGCTTCGACGTGCTCAGCCCGCTGAGCAGCCTACCTGCGGTAGGTGACTTCATCGTGGTCGACAACCAGAACCCGGGCGATGTGTATGCGGGCACCAACCGCAGTGCCATCACGGCGGTATCCACCCCGTCGGCCACGCTCGGGCGGCACCGGCTGGGCATCAGCGCGATGCAGTTTCCGCTGGGCTATGACGGCGGCCGCTTCAACGTGGTGCCTGCGGCGCAGAAGGCTGTCTTCTATGTCTGCAGCGGTGCCAGTGCCACCCTGGATGGCAACGGCGACGCCCCTGGCGTGCTGTACCGCCTGAAGAACTACGGCTTCAATGCCGCCGCACCATCGGTTTGCGCCGCTGCGGGCGCGGCCAGCGCCGACGTGTTGCTCACCGGCGTGCGATCGTGCCGCTTTCTGTACGACCCCAACCAGGGCGCCACGCAGCAAAGCGGCTTCATCTCGCTGCAGATCGAGATGACTCGAAACAACGAAACCGCCAGCCTGGTGGTGGGCGCGCACGTGGCCAATACGCCATGAATCAACACCGCCTTTCCGGCCCGCAGCCAGCCTGCCGGTGCACCCGCTCGATGCCGCGCGGCATGGGTGCCATTGCCGTGATCGTGGTTCTGGTCGTGCTGGCCACCCTGGCGGCCGCCGTGTTGCGCCTGGGGCAACAGGCCCAGACGGTGACCGCGCAGGACGTGCAGGGCGCACGCGCCTCGGCTGCCGCGCGCGCGGGCATCGAATGGGGCCTCTACCAGGCGCTGAAAGGCACTTGGACCGCCTGCAGCAGCCTCAGCCAGACGCTGGACCTGTCGACCGACGGTGGTGGCATGCGCGTGACCGTGGGCTGCAGCTCAAGCACCTACAACGAAGGCCTGGACGCCGCCGCCGCGCCCGTGGTGGTGCGCGTGTTCACCATCGACGCGGTGGCGTGTACCAGCAGCAGCAACAGCACCGCCTGCCCGGATGCCGCTGCGGCCGTGCGTGGCAGCTATGTGGAGCACCGGCGCCAGGCGCAGGTCGTCAACTGATCGCCAGGGCAGCGCCAGCCTCGGGCGCCGCTGCCAGCACCTCAGTTGATGAACTCGACCTTGGTGGCTTCGAGCACCGTGCGGTCGGCTGAAAACTGGCCTTCGACCCGGATCGAACCGGTGTAGCCCACCAACTGGGCTGCTGTGCCGTTCTTGAAGACGACATCGCTGCGTGCATAGCTGACGGTGACGCCGCGCACCACGAACCGGCGTGCCGCGGTGTCAAGCGCACTGAGGCTGCCCTTGAGCTCGAACTCGCGGGCCTCTTCGGGTGCCGATGCCTGAACATCGCTGGCCAGCAGCACGCCGGCACGCAGCACACCGCGCACTTCAACCTTGGCCCCTACCCGCACCGCGCCGCTGATCTGGGCGGCGCTGCTGTCGACCGTGGTGCCATTGACCACGAAGCCGGTGCCCGAGGTGAGCGATGACACCAGGCCATCCAGGCGGGCGCCCTCGCGGTCGGTGGGCGGTTTGTCCTCGGCGCGTTGCGCGCTCACGACCCAGCGCCCGCTGCCATCGGGGGTGGTCTGCAGGTTCAGGCGCACCAGGTTGCCGGTGGCCAGGCCGGTGGTGGCGCCGCTGAACGTCTGGCCGCCCAGGCGGAAGGTCTGCGCATCATCCACCGAGGCGATAGGCCCGCTGATGCGATAGCCGCTGCTGGCGCTGGCCGGCGCCAGGCGGGTGGCCACATACAGGCCGCGGCTGGCGTCGAAGTAGCCGTAAACCTCGACCACCTGGCCGATGGCCACCGACGCCAACCCACCCGCCAAGCGGCTGTCGATCACCGTGGCCGCCGACACGGCCACACCCTGGCCCAGCACCGTCAACCGGCCGGTACCCGCAAGGATGGCAGACACCGGCCCGAGCAAGGACCGGTTGGCCCGCACGGCGCTGGCGGTGGCCACCAAGGTGCCGTCGGTGGCCGTGCTGACGCTACCGGCGCTGACCTGCACCACCATGCCCAGCGCCAGGCTGCTGCGGTCGAGGGTGACGCCGTCGTCATCCTGCACCGTGGCGGCCGCTTCGTCGTAGTGGACCCCGTTGACGACGATGGAGCCAAAGCCGGTGATGGTGCCCGACGAGAAGGTGACCGACGCAAACGAACCCGTGCCCTCGCCACCCACGCCGCCACCGCCGCACCCTGGCAGCAAGGTCAGCACGGCCAGCAGGAAGGCGGCCAGGCCGGCGCTGAGCAGCGCGCCCGCAAAAGCCAGCATGTCGGGCAGGTAGCGCCGCAGGCGCACAAACCAGCGGGGTGCCGCCGATGGTGGCAGGGAAGAACCGGTGGGGGTCATCACGTCTTGGCGGGTGGGTTGGGGGTGGCCTCACGCGGGCCGGCAATCGGCTGGGCATGGGTGTACAGGCCGATGCGCACATGCTGCAACGCGGCCTGCGGCTCGGTACTGCCGGCGGTGGCAGCGCACGGATTGCGGGCGTCTTGCGCCACCAGGGCTTCCAGGCGGGGCACCATGGCCGCCAACAGCGCCTGCCATTGGTCCCGCACCAGGGTGCGAAATTCAGCCATCGACGCCTCGCTCAGCCCGTCGGCATACAGGGCTTGCTCGAAGTGATGGCGGTTGCCCAGCAGCACGTTGTCAACGGCGGCCTCCAGGTGCGCGCCGACATTGCGGCCCAGCGCCGCCACGGCGCGCGGCTCATCGCCCTGAGGCACGAAGGCCTCGCGGATGAGGCGCACGGTGTCGCGCTCGCGGTCGTGCGCGGCCAGGCCCAGGCGCAGCAACTCGTCGAGCAGGCTGCGCGGATGCACGTCGCGGGTGATGCCCTGGGCCAGCGCTTCGAAGCTGGGCGTGGGGCCGGTGCGCGGCAGCTCGGCCGGCGAGCCCTTGCGGTCGCAGTACTGTGCATCCGTGCGCCAGTGGTAAAACAACTCACTGGCTTGCGAGCGCGCAGGCGGCGGCTGGTCGGACAAGCCCTCGCGCAACGCGCTCACCAGGCGGGTCACTTCACGGCGGTGGATGCCGGTGGCGGTGGTGATGCGGCTGACCCGGCGGTGCGGTGGCAGCGCGCCATGGCTGGCATCGGCCACCGCCACCAGGGCCTGCTTGAGCAGTTCGTCCAGCGTGGCATGGGTGACGCCCCGCGCCAACGCCAGGCGCGCCACGGGTGCCAGCACCTGCCGCAGGGCAGTGGCCAGCGCGTCGGGCGCGTGCGGGGGATCGGTGCTCACGGCGGGGTAAGGGCTGGGAAAGGGCGCTCGGCTGGCATGGTAAGCGGCAAGGGCCGGCAGGCTTGTCGCCCACCGGCTCGTCCTCGGTCATCGACCTGGCGTCAATCAGCAAGCCGGATCACGATTCAAACTTGATCTTGGTCGCCACGACTTGCGTGCGGGTGCTGCCCACGCCACCTCTGACTTCGACCTTGGCACCCACCACCAGGCCGGCTTCGGTGCCACCGGTGTAGGCCACGGTGCCGCCATAGTTGACGGTGACGCCGCGCAGCACGAAGGTCTTGGCCGTGGTGTCGATGGTGCTGATGGCGCCGTGCAGCTCGAAGCGGCGGCTGTCGTCACCGGTGTGGCGGCTTTCCAGGCCCACTTTGGTGGCCACCAGCACGCCGTTGCTCAAGGTGCCTTCCACTTCCACCTGGGCGCCCAGAGCCAGGCCCGTGCTGCCGTCGGGGAAGGCGGCATTGCTGGCGTCGACCACGATCCCATCAACCGTGAAGGCAGCGGCCGAGGTGAAGGCGCTGATGGCGCCGCGTACGTGGGCTTGGGCCAGGCTGTCGGTGCGTGCGGCCCTGACGCCCAGCGCCGTGGCCTGCCAGACCCCGGACACGGCGGCGGTGGCCAGCGCCACACGCAGGTTCACCCCATTGGCCAGCGCGGTGGGCACGGCGGCCACACCGGCGTACGAGATGGCCGCACCGCCGATGCTGAAGGTCTTGGCCGTGGTGTCGAGCGCCGCCACGGTGCCGCGCAGCTTGTAGGCGGTGGCATTGGATTCGGGCTCGACACGGGTCGCCACGATGTGGCCGGTGGCCGCATCGCGCAGGCCGTGCACCTCGACCACGGCGCCGGGGGTGATGGCCGACAGGCCAGTGGCCAGCGTGTCGTCGAACACCGTGGTGGTGGTGACATCCACCACCTGGCCCATCACGGTGAGGGTGTTGGCGCTGGTGTCCACCGCCGAGACCAGGCCGGTCACCAGGCCGCCAAAGCGCAGGGCCATGGCCTTGGCGGTGGCCGACAGCCTGTCGACCGTGCCGCTGTCCACTTCCACCCGCATGCCCAGGCGCAGGGCGCCCAGGGCTTGCTTGCTGCCGTCGTCGTCGGTGACGGTGGCGGCGGTGTCGTCGAAGCGCACGCCGTTGACGATGACCGAGCCGAAGCCGGTGATGGTGCCCTGGGTGTAGGCCACCACTGTGGTGCCGCTGGGCGTGGCCATGCCGGAGGTGCCGGCAACTGCACCGCCACCGCCGCAGCCGACCATCAGGGCCAGGGTAGACAACAGGGCGGCGGCCAGGCGGGTGCGGGTTGAGCGCAGGGCATTGGCGATCGGGGCACGTGACTTGATGAAGGGCTCCTCAGGTGGTGGGATGTCGACAGTATATATGTGCAATAAGCACATTTAATGCAAAAACCGTGTGCAAATGTGTGCCGCCCTTGCGCGGCGGCAGCCAGCCCACAATCGCCCCATGCCGCCGCGCCGCTGGATCGCCCACCTCGACATGGACGCCTTTTATGCCTCGGTGGAGTTGCTGCGCTACCCCGAGCTGAGCGGCCTGCCGGTGGTCATCGGCGGCGGGCGGCGCCACCAGCCCGAGCTGCTGCCCGATGGCACCCGGCGCTTCGCCCGGGTGGAGGGATACGCCGGCCGAGGCGTGATCACCACCGCCACTTACCCAGCGCGTGACCTGGGCGTCAACTCGGGCATGGGCCTGATGAAGGCCGCGCTGCGCGCACCCCAGGCGGTGCTGCTGCCGGTGGATTTCGAGCAGTACCGCTTGTATTCACGCCGCTTCAAGGCCGCCGTGGCCGAGGTGGCGCCGGTGATCGAGGACCGGGGCGTGGACGAGATCTACATCGACCTGAGCGAGCACCCCGGCGCCCAGGAGGCAGTGGCCCACGACCCGCACGGCGGCGTGCGCGCCATCGCGCTGGACATCAAGAACAATGTGCGCCGCGCCACCGGCCTGAGTTGCTCTATCGGCATCACGCCCAACAAGCTGCTGAGCAAGATCGCCAGCGAGCTGGACAAGCCCGATGGCCTGACGCTGCTGACGATGGCCGACCTGCCCACGCGCATCTGGCCGCTGGCCGCGCGCAAGGTCAACGGCATCGGGCCCAAGGCCGCCGCCAAGCTGTCGGCCCTGGGGCTGGACACCGTGGGCCAGATCGCCGCCCAGCCGCGCGACTGGCTGATCGAGCACTTCGGCCGCAGCTACGGCGCCTGGCTGCACGATGCCAGCCACGGGGTGGACGAGCGGCCGGTGGTCACCTTCAGCGAGCCGGTGTCGATGAGCCGCGAAACCACCTTCGACCGCGACCTGCACGCCCAGCGCGACAAAGCCCAGCTGGGCGCCATCTTCACCCAGCTGGCCACCCAGGTGGCGGGGGATCTGCAGCGCAAAGGCTATGTGGGCCGCACCATCGGCATCAAGCTGCGCTTCGAGGATTTCAAGACCGTCACGCGTGACCTGAGCATCGAGCTGCCCACCTCGGATGCGGCCACCATCCGCCTGGCTGCAGGGCTGTGCCTCAAGCGCGTTGATCTGGCGCGGCGTATCCGCCTGCTGGGCGTGCGGGTGGGCAATCTGCAGCGCGCGCCGGGCGCGGGGCCGGCGCGGCCGGCGGCTTAGACCGGTGGCCTAGACCGGTGGCCTAGACCGGTCGCTAAGACCGGTGGCCTAGACCGGTCGCTAAGACCGGCAGGTTTGACATGGGGTTGGGGCTGGGCGACATGCACTGTGGCGGCCAGGCCGAGGCCGTGGAATCGTTCATGGCCTGCCACGCGAGCACACGTCACGGGGCAGCGCAACCGACACACCGCAGCCGCGCCTCGCATGACACGCCCTGCCCGACCCCACGACCCCGACCTGGCGGACACGATTGCGCACCACGAACATGAAGGCCCTGTCCGACCCCATGGCCTCGGCCCGGCGGGCACGCTTGCGCACCACGGCGGTGAAGGGCTGATGCAGGCGGCTTCAAACTGTCGGTGGATCAGCCGGCCGGGTGGGCAGGCGCCACATCCAGAAAGCCACCGCCGCGCAACAGGAGGCCGGCACCCAGGCCCAGCGCGCTGGCAGCACAAAAGCGGCCCAGATTGAACCGATGGCCATCATCGTCCAGGCCAACTGCTTGGCGCGCAGCGGGATGGCATGGTGGGTGCGCCAATCACGCACCAGGGGGCCGAAGCGCGGGTGGTTCAACAACCAGGCCTCGCAGCGGGCGCTGCCGCGCGAGAAGCAGAACGCCGCCAGCAGCACGAAGGGCGTGGTCGGCAGCAGCGGCAAGAAGATGCCCACGATGCCGGTGGCCAGGCTCAGCACGCCGGCGATCAGCCACAGCAGCCGTTGCCAGAGCGGGCGATCGGGGCGCAACACGGGGAGGGACTCGGGGAGGGACTCGGTCATGCCTGGATGCTAAGGCGGCGCAGGCCGCCACCCTGGTGGGCCAGCGAGCGCCATCCTGCAGGGCGGCGGGCAATCACCCGCTGTTGACACGCCGCAGCCCCAACCGGCCGCGCGCCTGCTAATCTGCCAGCCTTTGTTGCTGCCCACCCACCTCATGACCACCCTTGCCTGGAGCCCCGAGCTCACCCTGAACCACCCTCAGATGGACCACACGCACGAGGAGTTCGTGGCGCTGCTCGATGCCACCGCCACCGCCCTGCCCGGCCCCGAGCCCGAGTTGCTGTCCGCGTTCGAAACCCTGGTGGCGCACACCGTCGAGCACTTCGGCCAGGAAGACCGCTGGATGGCTGCCACCGGCTTTGAACCCGAGAACTGCCACGCCTTCCAGCATCAGGCCGTGTTGCAGGTGATGCAGGAGTGCGCCAAGCGCGCCCGCGAAGGCAGCGACTTCGAGCCCCTGCGCCTGGCGGTGGATGAATTGGCGCAGTGGTTTCCGCAACATGCGCAGATGATGGACGCGGCCCTGGCCCAGCACCTGGACAGCCTGGGCTTCGACCCCGCCACCGGCCAATGCCGCGAGGGCGCACTGGCCACTGCCGATGCGGACAGCACCGGCTGCGGCAGCAGCAGCTGCGGCTGAGCATTCGGCCTGCATCAAACAAACCACCATGACCGTCATCACCACCATCGAAGACCTGCGCCAACTGGCCCAGAAGCGCGTGCCGCGCATGTTCTACGACTACGCCGATTCAGGCAGCTGGACCGAAAGCACCTACCGCGCCAACGAGAGCGACTTCCAGGGCATCAAGTTGCGCCAGCGCGTGGCGGTCAACATGGAAAACCGCAGCACCGCCGCCACCCTGGTGGGGCAGGCCGCCAAGATGCCGGTGTGCATCGCCCCGGTGGGCCTGACGGGCATGCAGCATGCCGACGGCGAGATCCACGCCGCCCGCGCGGCCGAGAAGTTCGGCATTCCGTTCACCCTGAGCACGATGAGCATCTGCTCGATCGAGGACATTGCCGAGAACACGGCGGCACCGTTTTTCTTCCAGCTCTACATGATGCGCGACCGCGAGGCCATGGCCCGCATGATCGACCGCTGCAAGGCCGCCAAGTGCAGCGCCCTGGTACTGACGCTCGACCTGCAGGTGATCGGCCAGCGCCACAAGGATTTGAAGAACGGCCTCACCGCGCCGCCGCGGCCCACGCTGCGCAACATCCTCAACCTGCTGGGCAAACCCCGCTGGT
>JANOAQ010000227.1:0-11831 GCA_031411195.1 Burkholderiaceae bacterium
GATGACGATCAAGCGCCCATTTTTCGGGTTCACCGAGAACTGCACGTTGCTGCCCCCGGTGTCGACGCCGATCTCGCGCAGGATGGCGATGCTGGCGTTGCGCATCACCTGGTATTCCTTGTCGGTCAGCGTCTGCGCCGGCGCCACGGTGATGCTGTCGCCGGTGTGGATGCCCATCGGGTCCAGGTTCTCGATGCTGCAGACGATGATGCAGTTGTCGGCGCGGTCGCGCACGACTTCCATCTCGAACTCTTTCCAGCCGATCAGGCTTTCCTCGATCAGCAATTCCTTGGTCGGCGACAGGTCCAGGCCGCGCTTGCAGATCTCTTCGAATTCTTCGGGGTTGTAGGCGATGCCGCCGCCGGTGCCGCCCATCGTGAAGCTGGGGCGTATGACCATCGGGAAGCCGGTGCCGCCGATCAGCGCCTGGATGTCCTTCTGCACCGCCAGCGCTTCTTCCATGCTGTGCGCCACGCCGCTCTTGGCCGAGTCGAGACCGATGGACGTCATCGCGTCCTTGAACTTCATGCGGTCTTCGGCCTTCTCGATGGCCGTCTCGTTGGCGCCGATCATCTCCACGCCGTACTTGGCCAGCACGCCGTGCTTGTGCAGATCCAGTGCGCAGTTCAGCGCGGTCTGACCGCCCATGGTCGGCAGCACCGCATCGGGGCGTTCCTTGGCGATGATCTTCTCGACCACCTGCCAGGTGATGGGCTCGATGTAGGTCACGTCCGCCGTGTCCGGGTCGGTCATGATCGTGGCCGGATTGCTGTTGACCAGGATGACCTTGTAGCCCTCTTCGCGCAGCGCCTTGCAGGCCTGGGCGCCGGAATAGTCGAACTCGCAGGCCTGGCCGATGATGATGGGGCCGGCGCCGATGATGAGAATGGATTTGAGGTCTTGGCGCTTAGGCATTTTTCTTCTCCGCCATCAGCGTTGTGAAGCGGTCGAACAGGTAGGCGATGTCGTGCGGCCCCGGTGAGGCCTCGGGGTGGCCCTGGAAACAGAAGGCTGGCCGGTCGGTGCGGGCCAGGCCTTGCAAGGTGCCATCGAACAGGCTGACGTGGGTGGGGCGCAAATTGGCGGGCAAAGTCTTGTCGTCGACGGCAAAGCCGTGGTTCTGGCTGGTGATCGACACACGGCCCGTGTCCAGGTCTTTGACCGGGTGGTTGGCACCATGGTGGCCGAACTTCATCTTGAAAGTCTTGGCGCCCGAGGCCAGGGCCAGGATCTGGTGGCCCAGGCAGATGCCGAAGGTGGGGATGCCGCTGTCGATCAGCGTGGCCACGGCCGCGATGGCGTAGTCGCAGGGCTGCGGGTCGCCGGGTCCGTTGCTCAAAAAGATGCCATCGGGCCCCAGGGCCAGCACTTCGGCAGCGGGCGTCTGCGCCGGCACCACGGTGATGCGGCAGCCGCGACTGGCCAGCATTCGCAGGATGTTGCGCTTGACGCCGAAGTCGTAGGCCACCACGTGGAACGGGGCATCGACCAGGCGGCCATAACCCGTGCCCAGCACCCACTCGGTCTCGTCCCAGGCGTAGGGCTTGGCAACCGTGACAACTTGGGCCAGGTCCTGGCCTGCCATGCTGGGTGCGGCTTGCGCACGGGCAATGGCCGCAGCGATGTCGGCCGGCGTGGGCTTGTAGCCTGGTTCGAAGGTGGTGATGCAACCGTTCTGCGCGCCAGTGGTGCGCAGCACCCGCGTGAGGCGCCGGGTGTCGATGCCCGCAATGGCCACCGTGCCCTCACGCTTGAGGTAGTCGTCGAGCGACAGACTGGCGCGAAAGTTGGACCGCCGAACAGGCAGGTCTTTGATGATCAGGCCGGCGGCATGGACTTTGGCGGCTTCGACGTCTTCCTCGTTGACACCGTAGCTGCCGATGTGCGGGTACGTCAGGGTGACGATCTGCTGGCAGTAACTGGGGTCGGTGAGGATTTCCTGATAACCGGTGAGCGCAGTGTTGAACACCACTTCGCCCACGGTGTGCCCAGGGGCGCCGATGGAAATGCCTTGAAAGACCGTGCCGTCTGCGAGGGCGAGGATGGCGGGGGGCAGAACAGGCAGCAAGAGGATGACTCCGGAAGTCGCGCACACCCAGATTCGCTCTGCCCCTGCCCCGGGTCGGGGGCCTTCAGGGACCGAATGCAGGAAGTCCGGTGGGGAAACTTCGCAGGAGTTTCGCTGGGCTGCGTTGGTGGCGGGTAAACCTTGGAATTATAGCCGCCCCGGGTTTGTCCGGAGCCCCTGAGGGGTGCAGGCTCGCCGAGCCGGCTGTGCTCAGCCGACGCCGGGCCGCACCAAGGCGGCTGAGCGCCCCCTCGGGGGGGCACGAGCGAAACGACGTGGGGGCGGGCCTCTCAGACCAGTGCGGCGATGCCAGCGCGGGCGATCTGGGCGTCTTCGCTCGACTTGACGCCACTCACGCCAACGGCGCCCACGCATTGGCCGTCCACCAGGATGGGCACACCGCCCTCGAGCAGGCCTTCGATGGTGGGCGCGCTCAAGAACGAATGGCGGCCCTGGTTGATCACATCCTCATAGATTTTGCTCTCGCGTCGGCCCAGGGCGGCGGTGTGGGCCTTGGCCGGCGCGATGTGGGCCGAGACCGGCGCGGCGCCGTCCAGTCGCTGCAGCCACAGCAGGTGGCCGCCGTCGTCGACGATGGCGATGGTCACGGCCCACTGGTTGGCGTTGGCCTCGGCTTCGGCGGCTTGCGCAATGCGGCGCACATCGGACAGCGTCAAAACAGCCTTGCTTTGCATGTAAAAGACTCCATATTCAAGGAATTGATCAGTGTGCCCCACGCCACGGTATCGATTGAAACCCGCAAGCCCATGACAGTGGTGCGGAACTTACAATGCCTTTGGCGGGTCAGACCCGCGTCCACGATCCACCCTTTGGAGTTTCCATGAACGAACAACGCTTGCAATCCGTTCCCGGCTTTGGTGCCAACGGCGCGCTGTCCGCTGATAGCAACCGCGTCTTGCGCAACACCTACTGGCTGCTGGCCCTGTCGATGGTGCCCACCGTGCTGGGCGCCTGGGTGGGGGTGTCTACCGGCATTACCACCATGATGGGCGGTGGGATGAGCACCATCCTGTTCTTGGTCGGCGCGTTCGGCTTCATGTTCGCCATCGAAAAAACCAAGGATTCAGCGGTCGGCGTGGCGGTGCTGCTGGCCTTCACCTTCTTCATGGGTTTGATGCTGGCGCGCATGCTGGCGATGATCCTGGGTTTCCGCAACGGCAGCTCGTTGATCATGACGGCCTTCGGCGGCACCGCAGTGGTGTTTTTCGGCATGGCCACCCTGGCCACCGTCATCAAGCGCGACCTGTCGAGCATGGGCAAGTTCCTGTTCATCGGCGCGCTGATCCTGATGGTGGTGGGCATCGTCAACGTCTTCATGCAATCGACCGCGCTGATGATGACCCTGTCGGTGCTGGCCATCGTGATCTTCTCGGGTTTCATGCTGTTCGACATCAAGCGCGTGATCGATGGCGGCGAGACCAACTACATCTCGGCCACGCTGGCGATCTACCTCGACATCTACAACGTGTTCCAGAGCCTGCTGGCCATCCTGGGCATCGTTGGCGGCGAGCGCGACTGACCACGGCGCTGGACAAAAATCAAGGGCTCCCTCGGGAGCCCTTTTTTTTGCGGTCTTCGAATGCGGAATCAGTCGCGCTCAAATACCGCAATGCTTTCCACATGGGCCGTGTGCGGAAACATGTTGACCGCGCCCGCTGCCACGCAGCGGTAGCCAGCCTGGTAGACCAGCAGGCCAGCGTCACGCGCCAGCGTGGCGGGGCTGCAGCTGACATACACGACGCGCTGCGGTGGCTGCCAACCGGCGCGCGGCGTTTCGTGCAGATCGACCAGCGCCTTGAGCAAAGCGAACGCACCTTCACGCGGCGGGTCGATCAGCCACTTGTCGGCCGTGCCATAGGCCACCAAGTCGTCGGCCGACAACTCGAACAGATTGCGCGCCGCAAAGCTGGCCTTGGATGACAGGCCGTTGCGCTGAGCGTTCTCACATGAGCGCTGCACAAGGGTCTCGCTACCCTCGATGCCCAGCACCTCTTTCGCGCGGGTGGCAATCGGCAGGGTGAAGTTGCCCAGGCCACAGAACCAGTCGATCACCCGCTCATCGGCCTCCGGCGCCAACAACCTGATCGCCCGCCCCACCAGCACGCTGTTGATGTGGTGGTTGACCTGGGTGAAGTCTGTCGGCTTGAAAGGCATGGTGATGCCGAACTCGGGCAAGGCATAGGCCAGTTCGGGGCCGCCCTCATCCAGCAAGTGCACGGTGTCTGGCCCCTTGGGCTGCAGCCACCATTGCACGCCGTGCTCGTTGGCAAAGGCGCGCAGGCGGTCTGCGTCGGCTGCGGTCACTGGCTCCAGGTGGCGCAGCACCAGGGCGATCACCGGGCCTTCGAGCCGCTGGCCGATGGCCAGTTCGATCTGCGGCAAGCGGTCGCGCTGGTCCATGCTGCCGATCAGTGCGCGCAGCGGCATCAGCATCTGGCTGACCTGGGCCGGCAGTACAGGGCATACCTGCATATCGGCCACATAGCGGCTCTTGCGCTCATGAAAACCGATCAACACCGTGCCCTTCTTGGCCACGTGCCGGACCGACAGGCGTGCACGGTAGCGGTAGCCCCAGGTGGGGCCCTCGATAGGCCGCAGCAGTTGCTCGGCCTTCACCTTGGCCAGGTGCATCAGGTTGTCTTCGAGCACCCGCTGCTTGACCGCTACCTGGGCCGCGCTGTGCAGGTGCTGCACCTTGCAGCCGCCGCAGGCGCCAGCATGCAGGCCGAAGTGCGGGCAGCCCGGGCGCACGCGCTGGGCGCTTTCACGCCGCAGGGCCGTCATGTGGCCCTGCTCCCAGGCGTTCTTGCTGCGGCCCACATTGACCTGCACTTCCTCACCGGGCAAAGCACCCTCGATGAAGACCACCTTGCCTTCGGCATTGCGGGCAACGCCCTGGCCGTCGAGGTCGATCGAATCAACCTTCAGCCACTCGTCTCTTGTCGTCATGGGCCGATTATCCGGTGCAGCAAAAAGGCCGCCCGAAGGCGGCCTTGCGCAGGAGAAAACAGGCGTCAGGGCTTGATGTAGTCGCCAACCACTTTCCAGCGGCCATCGACGATCTGCGACAGGCGCGACAGGTCATTGCCCAAGCGCTTGGTGGCGGTGAACGTGGTGAGCGGCGAGCCAAACATGTCGGGGTCTACCGTCGTCGTGTCCATGGCCTTGACGAAGGAGTCGGTCGTCAGGTTGGGCCCGGCCTTCTGCGCAGCCTTGGCGAAGATGTCGGCGATTGTGTAGCCGTAGACCGAAAAGACTGTCGGATCTTCATTGAACTTGGTCTTGTACTTGTTGGCCCAGAAGCGCACCGACTGCGCCGCATCGTCCAGATAGGGATGCATGGCGGTCATCGTGGCGTACAGGCCGTCCATCGGCTTGCCACCCAACTTGTGGATCAAGTCGGTGTAGCTGGCGCTGCTGCCCAGAAACAGCGGGCTGAAGCCGGTCTTGCGCGCCTCGCCGATGGTGCCGATGGTCTCGCGGATGATGGTGCCCAGAATCACCATGTCGCAGCCACTGGCCTTCATGCGCGCCACCTGCGACGAGAAGTCGGTGGCGCCGCGCTTGTAACTGGTCTTCTCGGCCAGTTCCAGGCCCACGGTCTTGAGGCCCGCTTCGGCACCGCGCAGCACTTCCAGTCCAAATTCGTCGTCCTGGTAGATGGTGCAAGGCTTCTTGATGCCCTTGTCCTTGGCCAGCTTGGGCGCGGCCAGGCGCATCTGGTCGAAGTAGGTGGCGGCAAACGAGTACTTGAGCTTGTGGAAGGGCTCGTACATCTCACGCGCCGCCGTGATGGGCAGGAAGTTGATGACGTTCTTTTCGAACTGCACCGGCATGGCCGCGTTGTTGTGGGCGGTGCCGATGTGGCCGGCCATCAGGAAGATCTTGTCCTGGTTGACCAGCTTTTGAGCAGCCAACACGGCCCGCTTGGGGTCGTAGCCGGCATCTTCGACCAGCAGTTTGACCTTGCGGCCGGCGATGCCACCCTGCTCGTTGATCTCGTCCACGCGCAGTTGCATGCCATTGCGCGACTGCTTGCCGAAGGCGGCGACAGGCCCTGACAAGTCCTGGATCGTACCGATGACGATTTCGGTCTTGCTGATGCCTTGTGACTGAGCGCAGGCCGAGCCCACGCCCGCCAGGGCCAGGGCAGCAAACACGAGGGGTGCACGTTTCATGGGGCGGTGTCTCCTGATCGGGCCACGGGTTGTGACCGGCGAGCGATGCTAGCGCTCCACCACCCGGGCGCACCCTCAGGGAAACGCTGAGATGCCCCTGCCTGCAGGGCAGGCAGGGGCGCGCTTCAAGTTAGCGCGCGGGCAGCAGCTTGGCCGGATCGACCGGCTTGCCCTGGCGGCGGATCTCGAAGTGCAATTGCACCCGCTCGGCGTCGCTGTTGCCCATCTCGGCAATCTTCTGACCGCGGCGCACGGCTTGGTCCTCCTTGACCAGCAGTGTCTGGTTGTGGGCATAGGCCGTCAGGTAGAGGTTGTTGTGCTTGACGATGACCAGGTTGCCATAACCGCGGTGGTGCCCGGCCCACATCACCCGGCCATCGGCTGCGGCCAGAACCGGATCGCCCGGTTTGCCGCCGATGTCGAGACCCTTGTTTCGGGCTTCGTCAAAACCGGCCAGCAAGGCCCCCGTCGACGGCCAGGCGAAGTTGATCTCGCCATCACCTTCACGCCCAGCACTGGCCGCAGGCGCAGGGGCCGATGCCACGCCCGCAGGCGGTGTCACCGGGGCCGGTGCCTTGCCATCGAGCGGGCGGGTCTCCACCTTCGCCGACGCCACGCCGCGCGCCGCCACGGCAGCGGCGTCAACATTCGGCGGCACCACCCGCAGCACTTGTCCCACCTCAATCAGGTTGGGGTTCTCGATGCTGTTCCAGCGGGCGATGTCCCGCCAGTTCTGGCCACTGTCCAGGCCGATGCGGATCATCGAGTCACCCGGTTTCACGGTGTAGTAGCCCGGCTTGCCTGCGTTTTCGGCGCCGGGCAGCGGTTTGGCAGCGTCGCCAGTGGCCTGGGCAGGCACCAGCACCACCGTACCGCTGGCAGCCCCGGCCGCTGGCGGTGCAGACGCTGGTCGCGCAGCAGGTCGGACCGGCTTGCGGTCTTCCACCGGCGCGCTGTTCTTGGGGGTCGCACATCCGGCCACGACCAACGCCGCGATGATGGGCAGAAACAGGCGCGGCAACGATCGGATGGACAGCATGGCGGTAAGCCGCATGAACGGCCGAATCAGACAATGCCTGATTTTAGAGGGACGAAGTGCACGGCCTCGTATTCGGTGCGCACCAGGCCACCGGCCTGGCGATCAACCACCACCAAGACCTGCCCGCGGCCGCCTGATCGGTGCGTCGGCGCCACCAGGCGCCCGCCCACGGCCAACTGGTCGAGCCAGGCCTGGGGCAGTTCGTCGCCACCGGCGGCGGCGATCAGGCTGTCGTAGGGTGCGTTCGGCCCGTGGCCGAGCATGCCGTCGCCATGCACCAGGCGCACATGGTCCAGTCGCCACTGGGCCAGGTTAGCGCTGGCCTTGTCAAAAAGCGGTTTCAGGCGCTCGATCGAAACGACGCGGCGTGCCAACTGGGCCAGCAGGGCCGTCTGATAACCACAGCCGGTGCCCACTTCCAGCGTCTGCCCCAAATGCCCTTGGCCGCGGGCTGTGGCGCCGTCAAACAACAACGCAATCATGCGCGCCACCACCGAAGGCTTTGAAATTGTCTGGCCGTGGCCGATGGGCAGGCTGGTGTCCTCATAGGCCTGGATAGCCAGCGCCGTGTCGACGAACAGGTGGCGTGGCACCTGTTCCATTGCGCCATAAAGCGGTTCGCAGCGCAGGCCCTCGGCGCGCAGGCGCTGCACCATGCGCTGGCGCACCAGGGCCGAGTCCAGCCCCAAGCCTTGGGGCGCAGACTGCTTGGTGGCGTCCTTGGCTGCCTCGTGCAAATGCCGCTGCGGTCGCAATGTTTCACGCGTACGGGTGGCGGTGCCGCCCCGACCCATCTGATCAAGCGCCAGTGGAAATCGCGGCGGCCGCGTGGCCCCGCCCTGGCTCACCGGCCGCCTTCCAGCAAGGCGCGCCAGTCAGGCAGGCGGGCGTGGTCGGTCAGGTCGACCTGCAGCGGAGTGATGGACACACAGCCATTGGCGGTGGCGTGAAAGTCGGTGCCCTCCCCGGCCTCACGCGCATCGCCCGCCGGGCCGATCCAGTAGATGGGCTCACCGCGTGGGTTGGTCTGGCGAATGACGCCTTCGCTGGCATGCCGGCGCCCCAGCCGGGTGACCTGACGCGGCAGCGCGTCGGCGTCGGGCCGGTTGGGGATGTTGACGTTCAGCAAGAAGGGCTGCGCTGGCAGGCCCTGGGCCAACACCTGCTGCACCACCGAGCGCACCACACGGCCGGCGGCGTCAAGGTGGCCCCAGCCCTTTTCAGTCTGAGAGAAGGCGATGGCGGGAATGCCGAAGAGAAAGCCCTCCATCGCTGCCGCCACCGTGCCCGAGTAGAGCGTGTCGTCGCCCATGTTGGCGCCCTGGTTGATGCCCGACAGCACCAAATCAGGTCTGTAGCCCAGCAGGCCGGTCAGGGCCACGTGCACGCAGTCAGACGGCGTGCCATTGACGAAGCGCACGCCTGGCTGTCCGGCACCCGCGGCAAACACCTGCAGCGGCCGGCTCAAGGTGAGCGCGTTGCTGGTGCCACTGGCGTTCTGCTCGGGCGCGATCACCTCGATCTGACCCAGGCCTTGAACGGCCGCAGCCAGCGCGGCCAGCCCGGGTGCGAGGTAGCCGTCGTCGTTGGCGATGAGGATGCGCATGGGGTTCGATTGTAGGCACCCGTCACCCGGGCGACGGGGTACCTGCCGAGGCGGTGCCTATCATCGGCCGCTGCGTTGCCCACCTGTCACTCCAAGAGGATTCCCATGAAGGCCTGGTTCTGCCACAACCCCGTCGGTGTCGATGCCCTGCAATGGCAGGAAGTGCCCACACCCCAGCCCCAGGCCGGCCAGGTGCTGCTGCAGGTGAAGGCCGCCAGCCTGAACTTCCCCGATCTGCTGATCGTGCAGAACAAGTACCAGTTCAAGCCCGCCCTGCCCTTCGTGCCCGGCAGCGAATTTGCCGGCGTGGTCGAAGCCGTGGGCGAAGGCGTCACCCGCGTCAAGGTGGGTGACCGCGTGGCCGCCATGGCGGGCACCGGTGGTTTTGGCAGCCATGCCATCGTGCCGGCCGAAAAACTGGTGCCCTTGCCTGCGGGCATGAGCTTCGAGCAAGGCGCCGCCTTCTTGATGACCTACGGCACCAGCCAGCACGCCCTGCTCGATCGCGGTGCACTCAAGGCGGGTGAAACCGTGCTGGTCCTGGGCGCCGCCGGCGGCGTGGGCACGGCCGCCGTGCAGATTGCCAAGGCCGCAGGTGCGCGCGTGATCGCCGCCGCCTCGACCGACGAGAAGTGCGCCCTGTGCCGTGAGATCGGCGCCGACGCCACCATCAACTACAGCAAAGAGAACCTGCGCGACGCCATCAAGGCGCTGACCGATGGCAAGGGCCCCGACGTGGTGTACGACCCGGTGGGCGGTGACATGGCCGAGCCCGTCTTCCGCTCCATCGGCTGGCGCGGCCGCTACCTGGTGGTGGGCTTTGCCGGCGGCGGCATCCCGGCGTTGCCGCTGAACCTGTCGCTGCTCAAGGGTGCGTCCATCGTGGGCGTGTTCTGGGGCGACTTCGTGCGGCGCGAACCCCAGGCGTTTGCCGCCGACATGAAACAGCTGGCCCAATGGTTCGCCGAGGGCAAAGTCAGCCCGGTGATGGACAAGACCATGGATCTGAAAGACTTGCATGCGGCTTACGCCCGCATGGGTGCGCGGCAGGTGACCGGCAAGCTCGTTTTGCTTCAGTCGTAACAGCTGGTGACGGCAGGCTGCCCGTACCCGCTTTGCAGGGGACGCGCGGCCTCAGGCGCACCACCAACTGCGCTAGCATCGACGGTGGGAGATCAAAAACCATGGCCGTCAAGGTCCTCATCCTCGAAGACAACCCGGTAGCTCGCAGCTTCTTGTGCCGCGTGGTACGCGAAAGCTTCAGCGACATGATCGCCATCACCGAAGCTGGCGATCTGGAAACTGCGCGCGCGCAGATCAGCGTGGCCGGTGGCGCCAGCGGACTGCATGGCGTCGATCCGTTCAAGCTGATCATGGTCGACCTGGAACTGCCCGACGGCAATGGACTGGAGCTATTGGCCGAACTCACCCAGTACCCGGCCACCAAGATCGTCACCACGCTGTATTCCGACGACGACCACCTCTTCCCCGCGCTGCAATGCGGTGCCGATGGTTATCTGCTCAAGGAAGACCGCTTCGAAGTGCTGGTCGAAGAGCTGCAAAAGATCGTGCGCGGGCAGCCCCCGCTGTCGCCCGCGATTGCACGGCGCCTGCTGACCCACTTCCGCCAGGGCGGCCGAAGCGACGGGCCGGCGCGGGATTCGGGCTTCAGTACGCCAATGGACCTGGCCGGCAGCACCGGCCCAGTGGCCATGGGCAAGGTGCCCGACCATGAGCGCCTGACCCCGCGTGAGAGCGAGGTGCTCACCTACCTGAGCAAGGGCTTCACGATCAAGGAGATCGCCAGTCTGATGGGCATCAAGTGGTTCACCGTCAACGACCACATCAAGTCCATCTACAAGAAGCTCAACGTGTCCAGCCGCGCCGAGGCGGCTGTGCTCGCCACCAAGCAGGGCCTGGTCTGACATGGCGTCAGCGACGGGCGCCCCTCATGCCCATCGGGTTGGCCTGAGCCTGCCTGCGCCGCGGCACCTCTGACAGGCCATGGCGCCCGTGCGCCCACAGCCTTTTGGGGCCGGCAGCGACTCCCAGCTGGACTTCACCTGGATCGACTCGGCCATCGGGCCCGCACGCCCTGGGCGTGCCCGCCTGCCAGTCGACCGGGCGCGCGCACTGCTGCTGCTGGGCTTGCTTGGCGCCGCATTGGTCGTGTTGTGGCTGCGCTTTCTGGCCAGTGAGCCTCATCTGCCGCTGGCCTGGCGCTTGTCGTCCAATGGCACCATCGAGCTGGAAAGCAGCACTCAGCCCGCGCTGCATGGGCTGATCGGCCAGCACCTGCAAGCGATCGAACTGCCCGATGGGCGACGCATTGCCGCCAACGCAGCCCTGCTGCCACGCTCGCCACGCTGGATTGTCGACGACACCGAGCGGCATGCCTTTCAGGTGCAGCGGGCCTTGGTGGGCCAGGCGGTGATCCAGCCCCACGTGGTACTGCAATTCCAGTCAGGCCAGACCCTGGCGATCAAGCCTCAAGCACGGGGGCTGGCGGGCCTGGGCGCCCTGTGCTGGGCGGTGGCCATCCTGGCGCTGGCGCTCTACCTGGTCGGGGCCGTGGTAGTGGTGACTGCCCCGGGCCTGCCCGCAGGCTTGTTTGCCGTCCTGCTGGGATCGCAGTGCCTGAACTTGCTGTTGATCGGTGCTGAAGCACTGCCTGGCATGGGTCTGCCCACGGGCCTGGTGTGGCTCGACCTCGATCTGCGGGTCCTGGCCGACGCCTTGGCGGCCATCACGCTGCTGCATGTACTGATGCTTTACCCGCAGCGTCTGCCCCACACACAGCGGTGGGCACTGCTGCTTTGGGTGTCGGGCCTGGGCGGGCTTGGCTGGGCACTGGCGAAGGCGCCTGCCGGGCTGTGGTGGTGGGCTCAAGGCGGCATGTTGGCCTGCGGCCTGGCCGCC
>JANOAQ010000228.1:0-3037 GCA_031411195.1 Burkholderiaceae bacterium
GTGCGTCCTGGTCCAAGGCCGAGACGGCCGGCCTGAAAGTGGCCGAGATCGCCGATGCGGTGAAGAGCGCCGATGTGGTGATGATCCTGCTGCCCGACGAGCAGATTGCCTCGGTCTACAACGCCGAAGTGGCACCCAACATCAAGGCCGGCGCCTCGCTGGCTTTTGCCCACGGCTTCAACGTGCATTACGGCCAGGTCGTGCCGCGCGAGGACATCGACGTGTGGATGGTGGCGCCCAAGGCGCCCGGTCACACGGTGCGCAATACCTATGTCCAAGGTGGCGGGGTGCCCCACTTGATCGCCGTGCATGCCGACAAGACCGGCAAGGCGCGTGACCTGGCGCTGAGCTATGCCGCGGCCAACGGTGGTGGCAAGGCCGGCATCATCGAAACCAACTTCCGTGAAGAAACCGAAACCGATCTGTTCGGCGAGCAGGCCGTGTTGTGCGGCGGCACCGTCGAGCTGATCAAGGCTGGATTCGAGACCCTGGTTGAAGCTGGCTATGCACCCGAGATGGCCTATTTCGAGTGCCTGCACGAGCTGAAGTTGATCGTAGACCTGATCTATGAGGGCGGCATCGCCAACATGAACTACTCGATCTCGAACAACGCTGAGTATGGCGAGTACGTGACCGGCCCGAAGATCGTCAACGCCGAGACCAAGGCGGCGATGAAGCAGACGCTCAAGGACATCCAGACCGGCGAATACGCCAAGAGCTTCATCCTGGAGAACAAGGCCGGTGCGCCGACCTTGATTTCACGCCGCCGCCTGACCGAAGAGCACCAGATCGAAGTCGTCGGCGAAAAGCTGCGCGCCATGATGCCCTGGATCAAGGCCAACAAGCTGGTGGACAAGACCCGCAACTGAGCGCGCTTGCGCTACTGGGAGAGGCCGCCTTGCGCGGCCTTTTTTGTGCCTGTTGCTTGCGGTCACCCCTGCGGTATGCTCATCCCCCATGAATGAACCCCAGGATGGCGGTGACGCGCCGGACAGCCGCGAGATGCCGCCACGCCCCCGGCGCAAGGGCATCTATGCCTTGCCCAACGCGATCACGTTGTCGGCCCTGTTCGCCAGTTTCTATGCGATCGTGATGGCCATGAACGGGCGCTTTGACACGGCCTGCATTGCGATCTTCGCAGCGGCCGTGCTGGACAGCCTGGACGGCCGCGTGGCGCGAATGACGAACACGCAAAGCGCCTTTGGCGAGCAGATGGACAGTTTGGCCGACATGGTGAGCTTTGGCGCCGCGCCAGCCCTCATCGTCTACCAGTGGGCGCTGCATGATCTCGGCAAGCCTGGTTGGATTCCTGCATTTGTCTATATTGCTGGCGCTGCACTGCGACTGGCACGTTTCAACGTCAACATCGGTGTCGTCGACAAGCGGTTTTTTCAAGGCCTGCCCAGCCCCGCCGCTGCCGCCTTGGTGATGGGGTTGATCTGGGTGGTCGACGATGCAGGCGTCAAAGGCGCCGGACGCATCGACTGGGCCGCCTGGTCAGCTTTCGGCATCACGCTGTATGCGGGGCTGTCGATGGTGACCAATGCACCCTTCTACAGTTTCAAGGTCTTTGGAGGCCGCCGTACGGTGCCCTTCGTTGTGCTGGTGGCCATCATGCTGGTGATCGCAGTGGTCAGCCTGGACCCACCGCGTGTGCTGTTTGCGCTGTTCTGCGCCTATGGGGTTTCAGGCTATGCGGTGTACGCCTACCGCAGGCTCAAGGGTCGGCCCACCAGTGTGATTGCGACGTCGACCGATGAGCCCGACGAGATCGGTTTGCACCGCTGATGTGGTTGGCGTGCTAGCATCAAACTCATGACGTTCAATTCGATGTCGGCGGCGTTACTACTAGGCGTTTTTCAGGCGCGCTGATCATCCACGTTTGACGTTTTCTCTACCCCGGATCGACGGCCCGCCAGCGCAACGCAGCGGGCCGTTTGCATTTTGGGCGCTCGATCTGGCTTCGGTTGCATCCACCCACCAGGAGTAACCCATGTCCATGCTTGCCAACCCCGCCACCAAGTACCGCGCCTTTGCCCCGGTACGCCTGACCGACCGCACCTGGCCCGATGCCGTGATCACACGGCCGCCGGTGTGGTGCAGTGTGGACCTGCGTGACGGCAATCAGGCGCTGATCGAGCCGATGGACCCAGAGCGCAAGCTCAAGATGTTCAACGCGCTGGTACGCATCGGCTTCAAGGAGATCGAGGTCGGGTTTCCCTCGGCATCCCAGGCTGATTTCGACTTTGTTCGCCTGTTGATCGAGCAGCGCCTGATCCCCGGCGACGTGACCATCCAGGTACTCACCCAGGCGCGTGACCACTTGATCGCCCGCACCTTCGAGGCCCTGGTGGATGCGCCACGCGCGATCGTGCACCTGTACAACGCCACGGCGCCAGTGATGCGCCGGGTGGTGCTTGGGCTGGATGACGATGGCATCGTCGAACTGGCGACCATCAACGCGCGAATGGTGGCCGACATGGCCGCGCGCCAGCCGGGAACGCGGTGGACTTTCGAGTACTCGCCCGAGATGTTCTCGGGCACCGAGCTGCCGTTCGCCAAGCGCGTGGTGGATGCGGTGACGGCGGTTTGGCAGCCCACGCCGGCGCACAAATGCATCATCAACCTGCCGTCCACGGTGGAGCACAGTACGCCCAATATCTTTGCCGACATGGTCGAGTGGATGCACCGCCACCTCGACCGGCGCGAGGCCATCGTGCTGTCCATCCACCCGCACAACGACCGGGGCACCGGCACGGCGGCTGCCGAATTGGCGGTAATGGCTGGTGGCGACCGGATCGAAGGCTGCCTGTTCGGCAACGGCGAGCGCACCGGCAATGTGGATGTGGTCAACCTGGCGCTCAACCTCTACACCCAGGGTGTGCATCCCGGGCTTGATTTCTCCGACATCGACGAAATTCGGCGCACGGTGGAGCACTGCAACCAGTTGCCGGTGCATCCGCGCCATCCGTATGTGGGCGATCTGGTCTACACCTCGTTCTCGGGCTCGCACCAGGACGCCATCAAGAAGGCCTTT
>JANOAQ010000229.1:0-2933 GCA_031411195.1 Burkholderiaceae bacterium
GGCCGATCGGCTGTCGATTCGGCTGGAGGCCCGGGCCCTGGCCTGCGACGTGCCGCTGTTCGAGGCCTGCATGCGCGCCGGCCAGGTGGCCGAGGCGACCGCCTTGTACTGCGGTGAGCTGCTGCCCGGCTTCTACGACGAGTGGATCCACGAAGAACGCCTGCGCCTGGCAGCGCTCGCCGACGCCATGGCCGCGCTGCCACTGCCGGCGGTGGCGCCGGCGCAGCGCGCCGCCATGCAACCGCGCGCCGGTGGCGTGGCCGGGGTTTCACTGCCGGTGGTGGCCTTGGCGCTCAACCTGCCGCACTACATCACCCGGCTGCACGGGGCTGACGAGGCCGGCGCACGCCTGCGCAGCGACGTGCAGTCCCATCGCCTGGTCACCCTGCTGGGGCCTGGCGGCCATGGCAAGACCCGGCTGGCGGTGGCGGTGGCGCAGTCGCTGGCCGATGGCAGCGCTTGGGCCGCGCAAGGCAGCGAGTTTGGCGGCGCACCCTTCGACCGGGTGGCCTTTGTGCCGTTGGTGGCTTGCCAGGGCGCCGAGGCCCGGCCCGAAGCCGTGCTCAACGCGGTGATGCTGGCCCTGCGGCAAGACCAGCCCCGCGCCGGCACCGCGCTGGACCATCTGGTCGGTCTGCTGGCTGGCCGGCGTACCCTGCTGGTGCTGGACAACTTCGAACAACTGGTGCAGGCCTGCGCGCCGCTGGTGGCCACCCTGCTGGCGCGCTGCGCCGGCTTGCACCTGCTGGTCACCTCACGGCGGGTACTGGGGCTGGATGGCGAATACCAGCGGACCTTGCCGCCCCTGCCGCTGCCGGCGCCGGGCGCGCTGGCCGACGAAGAGGCTCAGGTCGAAGCGGCGCTCAACCCGGCGGTGGCCTTGTTTGTCGACCGCGCCCGCGCGGTGCGTGCCGACTTTCACCTCAGCCGCGGCAACCGTGACGCGGTGGTGGCCCTCGTGCGCTACCTGCAAGGCATGCCGCTGGCCATCGAGCTGGCCGCCACCCGGGTGCGCAGCCTGCAACCGGCGGCCTTGCTGGCGTTGTTGCAGGCCACGCCACCCGCAGGGGCCGAGGCATCGGGCCTGGCCCTGCTGGCGCGAAGCGGGCCGCGCGCGGCCGGCGATCCCCGGCATGCGTCCATGCTGGCCGTCGTGCAGTGGAGCTGGGCGCTGTTGTCGCCGCAGGCCCAGCGGGTGCTGCCGCGCTTGTCGGTGTTTGCCGGCAGTTTCGGCCTGGCGGCGGTGCAGGCGCTGGGTGACGAGTCCATGGCCGAAGCCGCCATGGCGGTGGACGAGTTGGTGGCCCATTCCATGCTGCGCACCACGGCCGAGGGCGACCGCTTCGAATTGTTCGAACTGATCCGGGAGTTCGCCGCCAGCACCGTGCCGCCGGGCCAGGCGGCGGCACTGCGCGCCCGCCAGCGGCGCTGGCTGGCCGGCTGGCTGGCGGCCCTGCCCCTGAGCACGCCGCTGCAGGGCATTCGCCCTGAAGTGCCGAATCTGGCCGCCGCCCTGCACGGCGCCGAGTTGGACGGCGCACCGGAGGAAGCCGCTGCCCTGGCCAGCGCCGCCCAGACGGCCATGAGCGCCATCTCATTGCCGCCGGCAGCGCTGGCCGCCCTGGCGCGCTGCGCCGACGCGCTGGTCGACCCGGTGCAGCGCGCGGTTACCCGTGCCGGCCTGGCGCGCCACCTGCTGGTGGGTGGCCGAGCCGGCCTGGCCGGGCCGCTGGCCGACCAGGCTTTGGCCGAGTTGCCCGGCGCCGCCGCAGTTTGTCACTTCGGCTGCTTGGGCGAGCCTCGATCCGCGCCGCCAGGCCTGGCCCGTGCCCTGGTGCTGACCCGCGTGGCCCATGTTCGCTGGCGCCTTTACCGCGACCCGGCCGCCCGTGCCTGGCTGGACGAGGCCCTGGGCCTGGCCGAGGCCGCCGGCGCGCCGGCGCTGCAGGCCAGCATCCTCACCAACCTGGGGGCCCTGCAGCGGCCACTCGATCCGGCTGCCGGCATGGCGCTGCAGCGCCGCGCCATCACCTTGTGGCAAGCGGCCGGCGACGTGCACGGCGTCAACGTGGGCCGCTGCAACCTGGCCATGGCCCTGGCCGTGCGTCGTGCCGGGTGCGACGAGGCCTTGCAGCAACTGGCGTCGGTGCTGGTGGACACCCGCGCCGCAGGTGACGAAGTGCAGCACGCGCTGGCCCACAACCTGCGCGGCGAGGCTTTGTCGCGCCTGGGCCGCTGGGCCGAGGCGGCGGCGGCCTACCAGGCCTGCATCAGCACAGCCGAGGCCGCTGCCGAGCCCTGGCCGCTGGTCTACGGCCTGTGGAATCTGCCCCGTCCCTGGGCCCACCTGGGCCAGCCACTGGCCGCTGCGCGCCTGATGGGCTTTGCCCAGCGCCATGCGGTGCTCGCCATCGGCCCGCTCAGCGCCGCCGACCAGCACGATCTGCGCCGGCTGCGCCGCCTGTGCCTGGCCCAGGCACCGGCCGATGCCGTGGCAGTGGCCGGCGGCGAGGGCGCGGCGCTTGATCTGGCCCAGGCAGTGCGCCTGGCGCTGCAGCCCCGCCCCCCGCATTGAGGGGTGCGTGGTGCCGCCGACGCTAGCGTTGGCCTAACGGTGGTCGCCGAGCATGGGCGCTTCCCAACCTGCAGGAGCCCTCCCATGCGCACCCTCCCTTTGTTGAACACCGCCTTGCTGGCCCTGGCCCTGCTGCCGGCAGCCCAGGCGCAGCAGAACATCAACCTTTATGCCGGCCCGACCGACTACACCACCTGGACGTTGTTCGGCAGTGCCGCAGCGCAGAACACCACGCCCGGCAACGGCTTCACCTACAGCCTGCTCAGCCTGACCGACTCCGGCGTGGGCGGCCAGGCCGGCGCGGCCTTTGCACCCACCGGGCTGGCGCTGGACTTCAACCAGGCCTTCCGCTTCGACT
>JANOAQ010000230.1:0-5006 GCA_031411195.1 Burkholderiaceae bacterium
CAACGCGCTGTTGATCGTGGTGGGTGATTTTGATGCCGCGCAGATGGACGGCTGGGTCGACCGTTACTTCGGCCGCCTGGTCACGCCCTCAGCGGCCATCCCGCGTGTGACCGAGCGTGAACCGGCCCGCGCGCAAGACGCCCGCGTCACCATCAAGGCGCCCAATGTGCCCTTGCCGGCCGTGGCGCTGGTGTGGAAGGGCCCGCCGGCATCGCACCCTGACGCGCCGGCACTGGAGATGGCCCAGGCCCTGCTTTCGGCCGGTGAGTCGTCGCGCCTGAACGAGGCCCTGGTCTACACCGCGCAGGCCGCGCAGGCAGCGGGCTTCGCGGCCGAGCTGTTCGCCGATGCCGGCCTGCTGGCGGCCTATGCGATTGCCGCCAGCGGGCAGGATTTGCGCAAACTGGAGACCGCGCTGCTTGCCCAGATCACCAGCCTGGCGCGCGGGCGGGTCGGCTTCTACGAGCTCGACAAGGTGCGCACCCAGTTGCTCACTTCGGCGGTGCTGGCACGCCAGACGCCGCAAGGACAGGCCGATGCCATCGGCCGTGCGGTATTTCTGTACGGCGATGCCGCCGAAGCCGACACCCGCATCAACCGCCTGCAGGCCGTGCGCATCGGCGACGTGCAACGGGTGCTTGAGCAGTACGTGCTGCGTGGCAAGCGCGTGACCATCGACTACGTGCAAGGGGCCGCCGCATGAAGCGCCAGACCACACTGCCGCCAATGGGCTGGGCGCTGTCCCGCCGGCAGGCGCTGGCCGCCGGCCTGGTGCTGCCCACGGGCCTGTGGTTGCCCGGCGGTGCCCAGGCCGTTGCGGGCGACGACGAGCCCCCGCCGCCGCTGGCGCCGCGCCCGCTGACGCTGCCGCCGGTGCACGAGCACCTGCTGCCCAATGGCCTGACCGTGGTGGTGGCGCCGCGGCCCGGGCTGCCGGTGCTGAGCCTCAGCCTGGTGGTGCGTGCTGGCCCCGAGGCCGACCCGGTGGGCAAGCCGGGTGTGGCCAACATGCTGGCCACGCTGTGGCCCAAGGGCGCCCTGCGCGGCGGCCGCCCGGTGCCCGCCACCGAGCTGGCGCGCCAGGCCGAAGCCCTGGGCAGCGCCATCGACGTGCGCAGCAGCTGGGGCGCCAGCCTGCTGGGCATGACCGTCACCAGCCCGCGGGTGCCCGAAGCCCTGGCGCTGATGGCCGACGTGCTGCGCCGCCCGCTGCTGGCCGCTGCCGAACTGGAACGCGCCCGTGCCCAGGCGCTGGACGGCCTGCGTGTCACCCTGGGCAACCCGGGCGATGTGGCGGCGCTTGCATTGCGCCGCGTGTTCTGGGGCGATGTGCCCCATGGGCGCGTGGCCCCGCCGGCGGCCGTCAAGCGCATCACGCTGGCCGATCTGCAGATCTTTCAGGCGCTGTGGGTACGGCCCGACCGGGTGGTGCTGGTGCTGGCCGGCGACATCACGCCCGAGGCCGGCCAGGCCCTGGCCCAGCGCCTGCTGGGCGATTGGAAGGCGCCGGCCAGCGCGGCACCGGTGGTCGAGGCGGCACCGCCGCAAACCGGGGCCAGCCCGCTGGTGCTGATCGACCTGCCCGGCGCGGGGCAGACGGGGGTGGCCGTGGCCGCGCCCTTTGTGGCCACCACCGCCACCGATCGGCGCATTGCCCAGGTGGCGCAGGCCGTGCTGGGGGTGGGTTATTCATCGCGCATCAACCAGGAAGTGCGCATCCAGCGGGGCCTGAGCTACGGTGCCTTCGCCAGTGCCGAGTCGTTTGCAGCGGGGGGCATGTTCACCGCCCAGGCGCAGACCAACCACCCCACCGCTGCCGAGGTGCTGCAACTGCTGCGCGCCACCATCACCGGCCTGGCCGACAAGCCGCCCACGCCGCCCGAACTGGCCGCCCGCCAGGCCACCCTGGTGGGCAGCTTTGCACGCCGGCTCGACACCAACGGCGGCCTGTCAGCCCTGTTGCTGGGCCAGATACTGAACGGCCGGCCGCTGGCCGACCTGGGCAAGTTGGTGCCCGAAACGATGGCCGTCACCGCCGAGCAGGTGCAGGCCTTTGCGCGCCAACGCTGGGCGACGGGCGGCCTGCGTGCGGTGGTGGTGGGTGACCTGTCGGCCGCCGGCCCCAGCCTGGCGGCACTGGCACCCCAGGCCCTGCGCCTGACGATGGCCGAGCTCGACCTGGAGCTGCCTGGCCTGCGCAAGCCGGGGTGATGGCCGCCCCCACGTCGCTTCGCTCCTGCCCCCCGAGGGGGCGCTCAGCCGCCTTGGGGCGGCCCGGCGCCGGCTGAGGCCCGCCTGGGTCAGTACCCGCGCGCCAGATCCACCGCCCCCTCGGGGGCGCGGCCGGCGCGCACAGCGGCCAGGTTGGCCAGGGTCTGCTGCACGATCACCCGGGGGTGGGTGCGGGTGGCGATGTGCGGGGTGACGGTGATCTGGGAGTGCCGCCAGAACGGGTGGTCGGCCGGCAGCGGCTCCTGCAAAAAGGTGTCCAGCGTCGCCGCGCCTAGCTGCCCGCTGGCCAAGGCGGCCAGCAGGTCGGCTTCGACCAGGTGCTCGCCCCGGCCCACGTTGACCAGGTGCGCGCCTGCGGGCAACTGCGCGAACAGGCCGGCGTCGAGCACGCTGCGGGTCTGCGCGGTCAGCGGCAGCAGGTTGACCAGCGTGTCGCAACCGGCCAGAAATTCAGCCCGTTGCGCATCGCCGTGGAACAGCACCACGCCCTCGGGCACCGGGCCGCCGGCGCTGCGGCGCCAGCCGCGCACGGCGTAACCCAGGGCCTGCAACACCGTGGCGCAGGCCTGGCCCAGCGTGCCCAGGCCGGCGATGCCCACGCGGTGCTGGTTGGTCGGTTGCACGGGCTGCACTTTCCACTGCGACTGGCTGGCTTGCTGCAGGTAGCGGTCCATGTGCCGCTGGTGGTGTGCCACGGCCCAGGCCACGTAGGTGGCCATGCCGCTGGCCATCTCCGGGTCGACGATGCGGCACAGTGGCACCTGCTGCGGCAGGGCCGGGTCGCGGGTCAGGTGGTCGATGCCGGCGGCCAGCGATTGCACCAGCCGCAGTCGGGGCAGCGTGGCCAGCAGGCCGGGTGGTGGCTGCCAGCAGGCGGCGGCCTCGATCTGGTGGAACGGCCCCAGGTCGGGCAGCAGGCGCAGGTCGACGCCTGGGCAGGCGGCTTCGAAGGCTGGCTTCAAGAAGGCCAGGTCGACGGTGCCGCTGAGCAACGCGATGACCGGCGGTGGGTGCAAGGGGTGGATGGGGCTTGTCATGGCGCCAGTCTAGGCAATGCGCCGGCCAATCTGGCCAATCTGCGCGTCGTGCCCTGCCCCCCTTTTTCTGCGGGCTTGATTTGCGCGCTGCCCGGCCCATCTGCCGTGGGTGATCGATGAAGCCAACGCCGCTGCTCAAACCGCCTTCTCCGCCTGGCCCCTGCTGCTGCTCACGCTGACGGTGCTGGGCGGCGTGGGCGCCGCGCTGGCGCGGCCGTGGTGGGTGGCGCGGCGCCGGGCAAGGCTGCGGGCTTTGCCGTTTCCGGCAACGTGGCGGCGCATCCTGCGCCAGCGGGTGCCGGTGGTGGCACGCCTGCCGGCCGATCTGCAGCAGCGCCTGAAGGGCCACATCCAGGTCTTCATCGCCGAAAAGCCCTTCATCGCTTGCGGCGGCCAGGCGATTGGCGACGAGCAGCGCGTCACCATCGCCGCCCAGGCCTGCCTGCTGCTGCTGGGCCAGGCCCGGCCCGAGGTGTACCCCGGCCTGCGCGAGGTGCTGGTCTATCCCGGCGCCTTTGTGGTGGACGCGGCCCAGGCAGCTTCCGGCGGCGTGGTGCACGAGCGGCGCCAGGTGCTGGCCGGGCAATCGTGGTCGCAGGGCCGGGTGATCCTGGCCTGGGACGAGGTGCGCGCCGGTGCGGCCGACGCCGACGATGGCCGCAACGTGGTGGTGCATGAATTTGCCCACCAGATCGACCAGGACAAGGGCGTGGCCGACGGCCGGCCCTGGCGCGCCAGCCGGGCCCAGCGCCGGCGCTGGGACGCGGTGGTGGGCGCGGCCTTCAGCCGTCTGCAAGTGGACCGTCTGCAAGCGGACCATCTTCAAGCCCGCCATCTGCAGGCCGACCACCTGCAAGCCGACCGGTCTGGCGGCTTTGCGGCGCTGGTGGGCGACTACGGCGCCAGCGACCCGGCCGAGTTCTTTGCGGTGCTCAGCGAGCTGTTCTTCGAGCGCCCGCAAGCGCTGGCCGCCGAAGCGCCGGCCGTCTACCGTGAGCTCGCGCTGCTGTACCAGGTGCACCCGGCGGCTTGGTAGGCGCGGTGGGCGGTGAACCGGCCCCCGGCTGCCGGTGGCCGTAGCGGGGTGGCGTGCGCAGTCAAGGGTTGATCCGGGGGGCGTGGCGCCGGTCATCCCACCGCCGGGCACTACAGTGCTGAAACACCCACCCGAGGACCTTCGCGCATGCAACGCCGCCACCTGCTCACCACCCTGGCCGCTTTGGCCTGCACTCTGGCCCCGGCACCCGCCCTGGCCCAGGCCGACAAGCCGCCGCTGCGCATCCTGGTGGGTTTTCCGCCGGGTGGCTCGGCCGACATCATTGCCCGCCTGCTGGCCGAGCGCCTGCCCGCCCAGCTGGGCCAGCCGGTGACGGTAGACAACAAGCCCGGCGCGGCCGGGCGCATTGCCATCGACCAGCTGAAGAACGCCGCGCCCGATGGCAACACCGTGCTGGTCATGCCCAGCGGGCCGGTGGTGCTGTTTCCGCACGTCTTTCGCAAGCTGAACTACGACGTCAATAAGGACCTGGCACCGATCAGCCAACTGGCCAGCTTCCAGTTCTGCGTGGTGGCCGGCCCCAAGACGGGCGCCAAGACCATGGCCGAGCTGGTGGCCAAGGCCAAGGCCGACCCGTCCAGCGCCAGCTACGGCTCGTCGGGCAACGGCACGGTGCCGCATTTTCTGGGGCTGATGATCGGCGAGGCGGCGGGCATCGACCTGCAGCACGTGCCCTTCCA
>JANOAQ010000231.1:0-6157 GCA_031411195.1 Burkholderiaceae bacterium
TGGGCCGACCCCGGCGCTGCCAGATCCGCCGTGCGCTGGTACCGCCTGGCGCTGTCGCCGCGCGCCGTTGCCGGCCCGCCACCGGCCTTGTATGGTCTGTATGTCGAGCGCGCGTGCAGCGTGCTGCAGGTGCGGCTCAATGGCCAACTGATCCACGACGGCGGCCGCTTCGAAGAGCCCGTTTCCCGCAACTGCCATCGCCCTCAGCTGGTAGCCGTGCCCGCGGCCTTGTTGCTGCCGGAAGGCAATGTGCTGGACTTGCGCGTGCACGGCTATGCGCTGTCGCAGGTCAGCTCGCGCCAGCGTGCGGGTGGCCTGTCGCCAGTGGAGTTCGGCCCCTACGCGACGATGGTCGGCCACCATGCCCGGCGCACCGTGTTTGCCATCCGCCTGCCCGAAGTGATGAGCGGCGCCCTGGTGCTGATGGGCAGCTTCATGTTCGTGATGGGCTGGTTCAACCGCAAACAGAGCTACCTGGCCTACTTCGGCGCGCTGATGGTCGGCTGGTCGCTGCTGCTGGCACGGCTGTGGGCGTCGGAGCTGCCCATGCCCAACGCCGTGGCCGAGGCCCTGCTTGCCGCGCTGATGGCCTTCATCACCTTGGCCGCGGTGCAGTTCTTGATGCGCTACGCAGGCCAGCGCCGGCGCTGGCTCAATCTGGTCCTGCCCGCGCAATGCCTGCTGATGCCGATCACCCTGTGGCTGGCGGGTGGCCAGCGGCTGTATGCCAGTTCTGGCGTCTGGTATGCCGTGCTCACGGCCCAGGTCGTGGCGGCCGTAGCCTTCTACCTGCTTGAAGCGCGCCGCCAGAATAGCCGCCAGCTGTGGCCCATGGCCGCGCTGCTGAGTCTGGTGGGGGTGTCATTGGGGGTCGAATTCATCGGCCAGGTCCGGTCACTGGACAACCGCTGGCTGTTGGTGGCGCAGTTGCTGCCGGCGCTGGGCTTCCTGGGTCTGGGCCTGCGCCTGGTGCAACAGTATGGCCAGGCCTTCAAGACGGTCGAGCAGAACCGCGCCGAGCTCGAAGTGCGCATCCGCGAAGCCACTGCACAGATCGAGCGCAACTTTGCGCAGCTGTCGGAACTGAAGGTGGAGCAGGTGACCGATCGTGAGCGCAAGCGCATCGCGGCCGACCTGCACGACGACCTGGGCGCCAAGCTGCTGACCATCGTGCACACCAGCGAGAGTGAACGCATCAGCACCCTGGCACGCGAGGCCCTGGAGGAAATGCGCCTGAGCGTGCGGGGCCTCACGGGCAAGCCGGTCAAGCTCATCGATGCGCTGGGCGACTGGCGGGCCGAAGTGGTGTCACGGTTGCAGCAATCGGGGGTGCAGGGCGAATGGAGCTCACCTGCGGACGAGGAAGTGCCACAGACGCTGTCGTCGCGCGCTTATGTGCAGACCACCCGCATCCTGCGCGAGGCGGTGAGCAACATCATCAAGCACAGTGGCGCATCACAGTGCACCGTGCGCTGCACCATCGACAACGGCGACTTCCAGCTGGTGGTGCAGGACAACGGCAAGGGCATTCCCGTGGAGCTGGACGGCCGGCTCGACAAGGGCCATGGCATGGCCAGCATGAAGGGGCGAGCCAAGCAATTGCAAGGGCAATGCCTGGTCGAGTCGGGCCCAGGTTATGGAACCGTGATACGTCTCACGCTGCCTCTGGAGCAACACACCACAGCAGGCTGAGCCACTGCTAGCATCGTCTGGCGTGTCGTTTTGACGCCGCTCCAGATCGCTGCCATGAACAATATTCTGCTGCTTGAAGACCTGCCTGAGATACGCGCCTGGCTCAAGAGCCTGGTGCTGCAGGTTTTCCCCGGCGCCCGCATCACCGAGTGTTCTCGTGTGCAGGATGCCTTGATGCAGGTGCAGTCGGTTCGCTTTGATCTGGCCCTGTGTGATCTGGGCTTGCCTGACGGCAGCGGCACCGATGTGGTGGCCAAGCTGCGCGACGTTCAGCCCGAGGCCCAGAGTGTGGTCGTCACCATCCACGACGACGACGAACACCTGTTTCCGGCGCTGCAGGCGGGCGCCTATGGCTACATCCTGAAAGAGCAATCGCGCGAGTTGATCACCGAGCAACTGCAGCGCATCAGCCAGGGCGAGCCACCGCTGTCCCCGTCGATTGCGCGCAAGGTCATCAAATACTTCGCAAGCATGGCCAAGCCCCAGGCCAATGCCATGCCCGAGGTGTCGCTCACCGAACGCGAGAGCGAAGTGCTGCTGCGCGTGGCCAAGGGCTTCACCCTGCCCGAGATCGGCGTGCAGCTGGGCCTGTCGCGCCACACCATTGCCGACTATGTGAAGCAGATCTACCGCAAGTTGAATGTGAGCTCGCGCGCCGAAGCGGCGCTCGAAGCGCAGCGCCTCGGGCTTTTCAGACGCTGAGTCGGCCACAATCGTCTGCATGATCGGACGACTCACAGGCACGCTGGCGCAAAAGTCGCCACCCCAGGTCCTCATCGATGTGAACGGCGTCGGCTACGAGGTCGACGTGCCGATGAGCAGTTTCTACAACCTGCCGACGCTGGGCGAGCGGGTGACATTGCTGACGCATTTCATCGTGCGCGAGGATGCGCAACTGCTGTTCGGCTTTCTCACGGGCGAAGAGCGCGCCACCTTCCGTCAGTTGATCAAGATCTCGGGCATCGGCCCGCGCATGGCGCTGGGCCTGCTGTCGGGCCTGAGCGTGGCCGAGCTGGCGCAGGCCGTCGCCCAGCAGCAGGCCGCCCGCCTCGTCAAGGTGCCGGGCATCGGCAAGAAGACCGCCGAGCGGCTGCTGCTCGAGCTCAAAGGCAAGCTGGCCCCCGACCTGGGCCAAGCCGGCGCGGCCATTGCCAGCGACGCACAGGTCGACATCGTGCAAGCCTTGATTGCCCTGGGCTACAGCGAAAAAGACGCTGCGGCCGCCTTGAAACTGCTGCCTGCGGATGTCGGCGTGAGCGACGGCATCAAGCTGGCGCTGAAGTCGCTGTCGAAATGACCTGGCGCACCCGGCGGTGCGGGTGCGCGCCGCCACCCGCCAGGCGGGCAGGCAAGCCGGCTTGGGACGGCTCGGCGTTCGGCTGACCTGATCTGCGCCACAATCACTGTATGGGCATCCAGACCGACGACTTTGCCGCACCACCACCCCGGGTGGTGAGCGCCGCCCGCCAATCGCCCCAAGAAGAAGCGCAGGAGCGCGCACTGCGCCCCAAGCTGCTGGCCGATTACATCGGCCAGGCCAAGGCGCGCGTGCAGCTCGAAATTTTCATCGGCGCGGCCAAGAAGCGCGAAGAAGCGCTCGACCATGTGCTGCTGTTCGGCCCACCGGGCCTGGGCAAGACCACGCTCAGCCACATCATCGCCGCCGAGCTGGGCGTGAACCTGCGCCAGACCAGTGGGCCGGTACTCGAAAAACCGAAAGACCTGGCCGCGCTGCTGACCAACCTCGAGAAGAACGACGTGCTCTTCATCGACGAGATTCACCGGCTGAGCCCGGTGGTCGAAGAAATCCTCTACCCCGCGCTGGAGGATTACCAGATCGACATCATGATCGGCGAGGGGCCGGCCGCGCGCAGCATCAAGCTCGATCTGCAGCCTTTCACCCTGGTGGGTGCCACCACGCGCGCGGGCATGCTGACCAACCCGCTGCGCGACCGTTTCGGCATCGTGGCGCGGCTGGAGTTCTACACGCCGGCCGAGCTGGGTGTCATCGTCAAGCGATCGGCCGGCTTGCTGAATGTGCCGGTACAGGCCGAGGGCGCCTTCGAGATCGCCCGCCGCTCGCGCGGCACGCCGCGCATTGCCAACCGGCTGCTGCGCCGCGTGCGCGACTACGCCGAAGTCAAGGGCGACGGCGTCATCACCCGCGCCATCGCCGACAAGGCGCTGAAGATGCTGGATGTCGACTCCGAAGGCTTCGACCTGATGGACCGCAAGCTGCTGGAGGCCGTGATCCACCGCTTCGACGGCGGCCCGGTGGGCCTGGACAACGTGGCCGCCGCCATCGGCGAAGAAAGCGGCACCATCGAAGACGTGATCGAGCCTTACCTCATCATGCAGGGCTTCCTGCAGCGCACACCGCGCGGGCGCATCGCCACGCTGGCGGCCTACCGCCACCTGGGAGTAGAGCCACCGAAGGCCGTGGGCGGCTTGTTCTAGGCCGTCTTTTCAGGCGACTTGCCGCGCCGCTGCTGCCAGGCGATCAGCTCGCCGATGAAGCCCTTGCGGAAGGCCAGCACGCACACCACGAAGGTAGCGCCGATGATGACCGTCACCCACGAGCCCACGCGGTCGGCCAGGTAATCTTGCAGGCCGATGATGGTGAAGGCGCCGATCACCGGGCCGGCAAAGGTACCCATGCCGCCCAGCAGGGTCATCAGTACCACTTCGCCCGACAGCGACCAGTGCGCGTCGCTCAGCGTTGCAAAGCCCAGCACCAGGGTCTTGAGCGAGCCGGCCAGGCCTGCGATGGCGGTGGACAGCACGAAGGCCAGCAGCTTGTACTTGTCGACGTCGTAGCCCAGCGAGATGGCGCGCGGCTCGTTTTCACGAATCGCCTTGAGCACCTGGCCATACGGGCTGTGCACGATGCGGATGATGGCCAGGAACACCGCCACGAAGATGGCCAGCACCACGAAGTACAACGCCACATCGCTCTTGAGCGAAATGAGGCCGAACAGCGTGCCACGCGGCACACCCTGCAGGCCGTCCTCACCGCCAGTGAACGGCGCCTGCAGGCAGACGAAGTACACCATCTGCGCCATGGCCAGGGTGATCATGGCGAAGTAGATGCCCTGGCGCCGGATGGCGATCAGGCCGACCACCAGGCCCAGCGCCGCGCCCACGACCATGCCTGCCAGGATGCCCATTTCGGGCGACCAGCCGGCCGAGCGGATCAACCAGCCCGTGGCATAGGCGGCCGCCCCCAGGTAGGCCGCGTGGCCGAAGGACAGCAGGCCGGTGTAGCCCAGCAGCAGGTTGAAAGCGCAGGCGAAGATGGCGTAGCACAGCGCCTTCATCATGAAGACGGGGTACAGGCCGATGTAGGGCGCTGCCAACAAGATGGCCAATCCGAAGCCCCAACCCCAGCGGGCCCGTCGGCTCATGGTTTCTGCCATGGCGGCACTCATCACTTCTCCTTGCCGAACAGGCCGGCGGGTCGGATCATCAGCACGATGGCCATGATGACGAAGACCACGATGCTCGAAGCCTCGGGGTAGAACACCTTGGTCAGCCCCTCGATCAGGCCCAGCACCAGGCCCGTGAGGATGGACCCCAGGATCGAACCCATGCCGCCGATCACCACCACCGCGAAGACGATGATGATCAGGTTGCTGCCCATCAGCGGGGTGATCTGGATGACTGGCGCAGCCAGCACCCCGGCCACCGCCGCCAGGCCGGCACCGGCGCCATAGGTGAGCATCACCATCAAGGGCACGTTGATGCCGAAGGCCTGCACCAGTGCGGGGTTCTCGGTGCCGGCGCGCAGGTAGGCGCCCAGGCGGGTGCGCTCAATCACGAACCAGGTGCCCAGGCAGATCAGCAGCGACGCGCCGATGACGAAGCCCCGGTAGTTGGGCAGCACCATGAAACCCAGGTTGGTGGCGCCTTGCAAAAGCTCAGGCACCGCGTACTGCTGTCCCGACACACCGAACTGGTCACGAAAGATGCCCTCGGCGATCAGCGCCAGGCCGAAGGTGAGCAGCAAACCGTAGATCGGGTCGATCTTGTAGAGGTGCTTGAGCATGGTGCGCTCGACCAGCACCCCCAATGCGCCCACCACGATCGGCGCGATCACCAGCGCAGCCCAGAAGTTGAGGCCGAACTTCTCCAAACCCAGCCAGGCCACGTAGGCGCCCATCATGTAGAGCGCGCCATGGGCAAAGTTGACGATGCCCAACAGCCCGAAGATCACCGCCAGGCCCAGGCTGAGCATGGCGTAGAACGAGCCGTTCACCAGGCCCAGCATCAGCTGGCCCAGGAAGGCTTGCAGGGGGATACCAAAAATTTCCATGCGCTACCTACAAAGGCCGCCGACAGATCCAAGCGGACGCCGCGGAACCGGCTTTGCCGGGCCGCCAGCGTCGCCCCCTTGAGGGGGAGCGCCGGAGGCGCTTCGGGGGTGGGACAGTTCCGGAGCGCCGGAGGCGCTTCGGGGGTGGGCTTC
>JANOAQ010000232.1:0-11802 GCA_031411195.1 Burkholderiaceae bacterium
CCCTGCAGGCCATCGCTGCCAGCATGGGCACGGCCGGCGCCGAAGCCCAGGTGCGCTACCACCTGGAACGCGGCCGCACCTACGCATCGGCCACCCACACGCCCGCGCAACGCACGCCCGGAGCCATTCAACAGGCCCGGCAGGCCTTTGACCGCGCCCTCGAACTGGCACGCGCGGCGCAGCTGGATGGGCTGGCCATCGACGCCATCCACATGTTTGCCTTTGTTGACCAGGCGCCGGCCGACCAGCTGCGCTGGGGTGAAGCAGCGCTGGCGATCGCCTTGAATTCAAGCCAGCCGGCGGCGCAGCGCTGGGAACCGTCCATCCGCAACAACGTGGGCTACGCCCTGCACCAGCTGGGCCGTTACGGCGAGGCGCTGGGCCAGTTCCAGCAGGCGCTGGCCTTGCGCGAGCAGGGTACCAACCGCCAGGCCACCTTCGTGGCGCACTGGATGGTGGCCTGGACGCTGCGCAGCCTGGGCCGAACCGACGAGGCCTTGGGCATCCAGTTGCAGCTTGAGCTGCAAGCCGACGCCACCGGCACGCCCGACCCCTATGTCTTCGAAGAGCTGGAGGCGCTGTACCGGGGCCGGGGTGACCAGGCCAAGGCGCAACACTACGCTCGGCGCCAGGCCGAAGCCAGCCGGCGCTGAATCCACCCTTCACGACCCCATCACATGCAGCAATCCATCGCCTTGGTGTCCCTGGTCGTGCGCGACTACGACGAGGCCCTGGCCTTTTACCTGGGCAAGCTCGGCTTTGCCTTGGTCGAAGACCGGGCCATGCCCGAACAGGGCAAGCGCTGGGTTGTTGTCGCGCCACCGGGTGACGTGGGTGGTGCGCAGTTGCTGCTGGCCAAGGCGTCTGGCCCTCGGCAGGCTGATCGCATCGGCCAGCAGACGGGCGGCCGGGTATTTCTCTTCCTGAACACCGACGACTTCTGGCGCGACCACGCACGCTTCACGGCCCAGGGCATCACCTTCGTGCGCGACCCCGTCGAACAAACCTACGGCACCGTCGCCGTGTTCGCAGACCTGTACGGCAATCTGTGGGACCTGATTCAGCGGCGGGCCTGAACCAGGGCGTTTCGCCCCGGGCGCATGGCAGACTGGTCATCCACCTTTCGACACCAACCCAAGCCATGCGCCAATTCACCGTTCTGACCGGCCTGCTGTGCCTGCTGGCGTGCACCACGGCCAGCGCCCAGGCCCCGACGGCCATCGACCTGCCGCCCCGCGTGGTGGCGCCCACCGACCAGGCGCAGTTTCGCCGGATGGTGCTCGACAACGGGCTGCGGGTGATGCTGGTGTCCGACCCGCGCTTCAACAAGTCGGCCGCTTCGATGGTGGTGGGCGTGGGCCAGATCGACGACCCGCGCGAGCACCCCGGCATGGCGCACTTCGTGGAACACGTGGTCTCGCGCGGCAACGCCAAGTACCCGGGCGAGAACGAGTTCATCGAATACATCGGGCGCAATGGCGGCAATCGCAACGCCTACACCTCCAGCGACCACACCAACTACCAGCTCGAGGTTCGGCACGAGGCGCTTGAAGGCGCACTCGACCGGCTGGCGAACTGCTTCATCTCGCCGGCCTTCAAGACCGACATGCTGTCCCGCGAAGTCAACGCCGTGCACAACGAGTCGATGCGCTACATCCAGGACGACGGGCGGCGCATCTTTGCCCTGCGGCGCATGGTCTACAACCCGGCCAGCGGCGAAAGCAGGTTCTCCACCGGCAACAAGGACACGCTGGCCCAGGCCGACAGCGCCGCCGTGCGCCGCTTCTTCGAAAGCCACTACAGCGCCGACCGCATGGCCCTGGCCATCACCGGGCGCGCCTCGCTGGACGATCTGGAGAAGCAGGCCCGCGAGAAGTTCTCGGCCGTGCCGCGTCGTGCGCTGGCGCCTCAGGTGCGCGAGCCCATCTTCCTGCCCCGCCTGGACGCGCTGCGCATCGTGCGGGTGGAACCGCTGCGCGAGTTGCGCCAGATGCAGCTTGAATTCGTGCTGCCGCCCACGCGGCCGATGTTCGCCTCGCGGTCCGACCAGTTGCTGTCCAGCCTGCTCGAATATGCCGGACCGGGCGGCCTGCTGCAGCGGCTGAAGGACGATGGCCTCATCAACAGCCTGAGCACCGGCCTGTACGAGCGCACGTCGGCCTACGGGTCCCTGTTCGTGTCGATGGACCTCACGCCGGCGGGTGAACAGGCTTACGACAAGGTGTTGCAGCATGTTTTCGGCTGGTTCGCACACCTGCGCCGCTCACCCTTCCCGCGCGGCCGCTTCGACGACCTGGCCCGCATAGGCGCATTGCAAGAAACCTACGGCAACCGGGGTGAAGGCGCGCCCCTGGCAGTACGCATGGCCAACCAGGCGCTGTTCTACCCCTTGGCCGTGGCCGAGCGCGCCAGCACCGCCTGGGGTGCGCCCAGCGAAGCCGACTACCGCCGCCTGCTGGAGGCGCTGGTCCCCGAGAACATGCTGGTGGTGCTGGCTGCCAAGGGCACCAAGACCGACCGCCGCGAACCCATCTATGGCGTGGCCTACACCCAGCAAGAAGAGCGCGGCGTCCTGTACACCGCCCTGAAGAACGCGGCGCCCGCTGCCAGCTTTGCATTGCCAGGGGCCAACAACTTCATGCCCACGTCGACCGCGCTCGTGCCCGAGCGGGCGCAGACGCTGATCAACGAACCCGGGCTGGCGCTGCACCATGCGCCCGACACCGAGTTCCTGCGCCCGCAGACCACGGTGGTCTTGCGCTTCGTGCCCGTGCGAGCCCTCGCAAATCCACGCAACGATGCCTTGCTGGGCCTGTGGGGCCAGAGCCTGGACGAAGCCCTGCAGGCCGAGTTGGCCGACGCCGCCGTCGCGGGCGTGCAGGTGCAGCCCGAGTACAGCCTGGAAGGGCTGCGCCTGAGCATCAGCGGCTACGGCGATTCGCCCGCCCGCGTGGCCCGGCAGGTGGCCGCACGGCTGCGCCACTTCACGCTGCCCGCTGCCCGGTTTGCCGATGTGCAGGAGCAAGCCGTTCGCGCGCAATCGAGCTACGGCCTGACCGAAGGGTTCATGGCCGCCATCGACCGCCGCCAGGCCCTGCAGCGCGAGCACCGCAACCTGCCCGACCAACTGCTGGAACACACCCGTGCCGCGGGCTGGCGCGATGTGCAGGCTTTCGGCCAGCAGTTGCTGGCGCAGGGCAGGCTGGAGGTGCTGGTACACGGCCACATGCCGCCCGAAGACGCCATCGACATGGCCCGCGCCGTGTCGGCATCCATCGGCGCTGCGCCAGCGCCGGCCGGCGCGTTGATGCAGCGCCGCCACCTCCAGTTGGCCGCTGGCGAGACGGTGCTGGACACCGGGCTGATAGCCGGCGCCAACGCCGTGTGGTCGGCCGAATACCTGCTGGGCAGCGACACACCGCGCGTGCGCATGGCCACAGTGCTGCTGGGCGCCTACGTCGCTGCGCCCTTCTTCGGTGAGATGCGCACCCGCCAGCAACTGGGCTACATCGCCAACGCGCGCGGCGAGGCCTCGCTGCGCGAGCGCAGCCTGGCCTTCGTGGTGCAGTCCAGCAGCCACCCCTCGGCCGAGTTGCAGAAGCGGGCCGAGACCTTTGTCGCCGGCCTGCCGGCCGCACTGCGCGCCTTGACGCCGTCGGAATGGGACACGCTGAAGGCCGGTACCCGCTCACGCCTGGAGGAAAAGCCCACCAGCCTCGCCCAGCGCGCCGAGCGGCTGTTTGCCGATGCCTACCTCAACGGGGGCGACTGGGCCCGCACCCAGGCCAGCCTGGCGGCATTGGACGCCTTCTCCCAGGCCGAGGCTGCCGATGTCCTGGCCGAAGCGCTGAACCCCGCCACCGCCCGCCGCCGCCTGGTGATGCTGGACCCGACAGGCAAGCCGCCCGCTGCGCCGCCGACACCCAGCTTTGCCGACCGTGAGGCCTGGAAGCGCGGGCGTACCTACCGCTAGGGCCTGCCCCGCCGTGACCGCCCCGCCGCCCTGGCCCTGACGGCGGTGCGAGGCACGGCTCAGCGGCCCGAAAAATCGGCTGCGGCCTGCCGGGCCTTGAACGGCCGGGCCGCGGGCAGCGCTGCGCGCAACCGGCCCAGCAGCGGCGTGGCCATCGGCACCGTCAGCATGGTGCTGGCCACGGCCATCAGCAGCAAGGCGGTGAAGGTCTCGCCGGTGATCACCTGCTTGTCGAGCAGCACATTGGCAAAGACGATCATGATCAGGGCCTTGGTCTGCAACAGCCAGCCGATCAGGCTGGCCTGCTCGCGAGGCCAGCCCAGCAGGCGCCCGGCCAGGTGCACACCCGCCAGCTTGCCCGCCACACTGGCCACCAGCAGCCAGCCAGCCGCCAGAAACACCGCCATGCCGCCCAAGGCCCATTGGGTGCGCAAGCCGGTGCTGAGAAAGAACACCGGCATCAGCACCAGCAGCACATGCTGGCGCAGGGCATCCAGGCGACTTTGCTCGAACCACGCGGCATCGATGACCGCACCGGCCAGGAAGGCACCGACCATGAAGTGCAGGCCACAGGCATCGGCGCCCAAGGCACAGGCCAGCAGCCAGGCCAGCGCCACGGCCCAGCGGTCGGGCTCGCTCAATCGGGCCATCAGGCGGCGCAGCAACACGGCCAGGACGATGAAGGCCAGCAGGAAGGCGATCTGCCAGCCCACCCGCACCCAGTCGGTGAGGATGAGCGCCAGCACGGCCCAGATGGCAATGTCGTCCAGGCTGGCATAACGCAGGATGCGCTGGCCCAGCGGCTGGCGCAGCAGGCTCAAGCGCTCCATCAGCAGGATGAGGATGGGCAGCGCGGTGACGGCGCAGGCCATGCCGATGGCCGCCACGAACTGCCAGGTGCTGGCCTTCGCCCCGATCCAGCCCGGCGCGGTGGCCAGCATGAGCAGGGCAGCCCCGCAGCCGGCCAGCATGGGCACGCCCAGGGCCAGGCCGGCCGTCACGCCGCTTTCGCGCCGGTGGCGCCAGGCCTGGGCCAGGTCGAGCTCGATGCCGGCCAGAAACACGAACAGCATCACCGCCCACCAGGCCACGCTGGTCAGGCTGAGCATCACCTCGGGCGTGAAGATGAAGCCGTGCAATGCCGGCGCCGCAGCACCCAGCACCCCCGGCCCGAGCAGGATGCCGCAGATGATCTGCACCACCACCAGCGGCGCCCAGTGGTCGGTGCGGCCCAGACGCCACACCAGATAGGGCAGCAGGAAGACGATGAACATGGCGATGAGGAAGCGTTCGGCGGTACTCATGGGGCGGCCTTCAACGAGAGCGTGGGTGTGAACCGGGTCAACGGGTGCGCGTGGGCATCAGGCCAGGGCCAGGGCTTCGTCCAGTTCGGCCCGATCAGGTTCGGCGCACAGGGCGGCCAGGCGGCGCTCGAAAAACGCGCGCAGCGGCTGCACGTGGTAAGGCTGGGTCCAGTCGGTTTCCAGGTGCTCCATCAGGTGCTGCTCGGCCAGCACCTGGCCCCGGCGGCAATGGCGCACCACCGGGTGCAGGAAGGCGCTGCGCTCGGCCTGGCCGGCATCGCGGCTGTCCGGGCGATGAATCTGGAACGGGTCGGCCGCCTTGTGCTGGCCGTATTCGAGGGTGACCAGAAAGTAGTCGTCGCTGTCGCGCAGCAAGGTGTCGTGCACATGGTCCACCGGCAGGGCCTGGTGGTAGCGGCCATGCCGATCGCCCTGGCCGGCACCGGTGACGTGGATCACGTCGGCCAGAAACCCGAACTGCTGCCACAGCGCCGACGAGCGGTTCACCGCCTGCAACACGGCCTGGGTGCAGGCGGCGGGCGTTGCCGCCAGAGGCTGGCTGGGCAGAGCCCGCCCGTGGTGGCGCGCCTGCAGCAACTGGCACAGCGCACGCACGTTGTAGCGAAAGCCGTGGATGAAGCCTGAACTGGTCTTCTTGAAATCACGCGCCTGCATCAAGGTGCCGGCAAAGTACATGCCGGGCACGTTGACCGACTCCCAGGCACTGCTCTGGGCCGGAAAGCGGTCTTGAATGCACAGCGCCGGGCGCGCATCGCCGACAAAGATGTCCGCGTCGAAGCGAAAGCCCGTGCACACCACGATGCGGTCGTAGGCGATGTCTTCGGTCTCGCAGGCGGCATGGCTGTAGGCCAGGGTCGCTACCAGCTTGCCGTCATCACGGCGCACGATGCGCCGCACGGTGGCGTCGAGCACGCCGTTCTGGGTCTTCAGCTGGTAGGTGTCCAGAAAGTTGTTGTTGACCGCACGCAGATGACCCACGTGGTGGGTGGCCCACGCCATCTTGATGGGGTTGGGGCTGCAGACATGGATCAGCGCCGCCGTCTCGGTCAGCAGTTCGGCCATCTCGAAGCCGCTGTTGCCCTTGCCCAGGATCAACACACGCTGGTTGGCAAAGGTCTCGGGGTCGACGTTGACGTCGCTGTAGTTCTCGCACAGCGCGATGCCGGGGATGGAGGGGATGTAGGGCTTGCGCACGCCAGTGGCCACGATCAGCCGGTCAGCGCTGTAGCGCTGGCCTTGTGCATCCGTCAGGCAGAAGCCCGTCGAAGCGCCGTTGGCCGGGCGTTCCACCCGCACCACATCGGTGTCGTAGCGCACGGCCAGCCCGTGCTGCGCTGCAAAGTCGGCCAGGTAGCGCACCAGGTCGTCGGCGTGGGGCCAGTACTTGCGGCTGTAGTGCTTGAACTTCAGGGTCTCGTCGTCGCACAGCAGCGAGTTCCAGTCCCAGCGCAGGTTTTTCTCGGCGTCGTCGAAGCCGGTGTGCACCTTGTTGATGGAGATCAGCTTGCGGTGGCGGGGGTACTGGGCGAAGAAGTTGCCGGCGCCAGCGCCGCTTTCCAGCACCAGGTAGCGGTGCCCGGCCTGGGCCAGGGAATGGGCCATCTGCAGGCCGGCGGCGCCAGCGCCGAGGATGATGTAGGGGTAGTGGTTGTCGGTCATGGTGGGCTCGCTGTTCTGGTGGGGTTGAGGTTGGGGCAGGGATGACGGGTGGGGCAAGGGCGGCGATCAGCAAACGGGGCGGCTGCGCGGCTGGGCCACCAGCACCGAGACCAGGGCCTCGGGTCCGGCAGCCAGGGCAATGCACTTGCCGCGCAGCTCGGCCACCACGGCGGCGTGGCTGCTGGCGGGCAGCGGCACGCCGGCGGCCCGCACGCTGAAGCCCGATGCCACCAGGCGTTGAAACCAGGCCGCAGCGCGTTCGTGGCGCTCGCTGCGCAGGCCCTCGGGCGTGCCCAGGATGTCGACGATCTCGCGCCCGAAGAAGCCCACCTTCAGGGCATCGCGCTCGGCCTGCTGCATGGGCAGCGCATCGAGCACCTGGAACACGGCGCCGAAGTGCGCAAAGCAATTGCGAAAGCGCTGGAAGAAGCGGGGCTCCAGGTGATCCACATCGGGCTCGGCCAGCACCAGGCAGCAAGGTTGCAGGGCTTGCAGCCGGCGCAACACCGCATTGCGCTGGTCCAGACCCTGGGCGTCGTCGGCAATGTGGTGCAGCGCGAAGGCGGCATTGACCGCCGGTGCGGTGCCGCAGGCCGCCGCAATCTGCTGCCAGGCTGTGTCGTCCAGTGCTTCGGCCGCTGCTGCAAAACCGTGAAAGTGCAGCACCACGCCCAGCCGGGTTGCCTGGGCCGCCAGGTTCTGGTGCGCCTGCGCCAGGGCATCGGCGGCAGGCTCGATGCCCATCACGGTCAGCGCCTGCGGCAGCACGCCGGCTGCGGCCAGGTCGTCCAGCAGCGCGGCAAACTGGCGCCCGGTGCCGATGCCCACGTCGATCAGCGTGGGATGCGGCTCGCCGACGATGGCCTGGGCCAGCACGTCGTTGGCGATGCGGGTGGCCATGCGAGCCATCGGCACATGCCGGCCCAGCAAGTTGAACAGCTCGATCTGCGGCACCTCGAAGCGGCGCAGATACAGGTTGGCGGCTTCGGCCTGGGCGTCGGCCAGGCGCTCGGCCATGGCCGACGCAAACACCATCAGGCCGGTGCAGCGCGGATCGGGGTGGCCTTGCAGCTGCGCCAGCAGCGCGCTCAAGCGGGGGCCGGCCTGGGCGTCACAGGCTTCAATGCTGCGTGCCAGATCGTGCAACTGCACGACCAGGCTGTTCAGGGTTTGCGGCACGCCGTCGTGGGCGACCGGGTTGAAGTGGGGGGCCAAGGTGAAGGGCATGGGGTTCTCCGGAAGGGATGCATGCAGTCTCTGCGGGCCCTTTCGGCAAGTCCTCAGCGCACGGTTAGGGTTCGGTTAATTCAGGGTCAACGCCTGCAAATGGGCCGCTGCTAGACTGAAATTGATGAACACCACCACACCACCGGCGGCATTGCCGCCCGCTGCGCAAGCACCGGTGGCGCTGCGATTCGGCCCTTTCGTGCTTGACCAGCACGGTGGGCGGCTGCTGCGCGACGGGCAAGTCCTGGAGCTGGCGCCTCGGCCCTGGGCGCTGCTGTGTTTCTTGGCCCAGCGGCCGGGCCAGCTGGTAGGCAAAGACGAGTTGCTCGACAGCGTGTGGGGCCACCGCTTCGTCAGCGAGTCGGCGCTCAAGGTCACTGTCAACAGCCTGCGCCAGGTACTGGGCGAGGACGCCCGCGAGGCGGTCTGGGTGCAGACCGTGCCGCGCCGGGGTTATCGCTTCAGCCATGCCGTCGAGCCGCTGGCCCCTGGCGCGCCCGCAGCGCCCCTCCTGGCATCGCCCCAACCACCTGCACCGCCAATGCCGGTGCGCCCCTTGGGCAATCTGCCCACGTCGGGTGGGCCGCTGCTGGGGCGCGAACCAGCCCTGGCTGCGCTGGCGGCCGAGCTTGCAGTGCATCGGCTGATCACGCTCACCGGCCCGGGCGGCGCAGGCAAAACCCGGCTGGCACTGGCTGCGGCCAGCCAGGCGGTGCCCGCAGGTGGCGTGTGGCTGGTGCGGCTGGATGACCTGGACCAGGCCAGTGGCGTGGGCCGCGCGGTGGCGCGAACCCTGGGCCTGGGTGACGCCGCTGGCGCCTCTGCCCAGGCCCTGGGGCAGGCGCTGGCGTTCATGCAGCTGCGGTTGCTGCTGGACAACGCCGAGCACCTGGCCGACGGCCTGGCTCCACAGCTGGCTTTGTGGCTGCAGCAGGCACCGGGCCTGTCGGTGCTGGTGACAAGCCAGCGCCCCCTGCAGCTGGGCGATGAGCGGGTCTGGCCGGTGCCACCCTTGCCCCTGCCCGTTCTGACGGCCGACACCCATGCCCTGCGCGACAACCCGGCGGTGGCCTTGATGGTGCACCGCGCCCAGGCCCTGCGGCCAGACTGGCAGCCTGCACAGGCCGACCTGGTCGAGTTGGCCGCCATCGCCCGCGCACTGGACGGCCTGCCGCTGGCGCTGGAACTGGCGGCCGCCCGGGTGCCCTTGCTGGGCGCGGCAGGCGTGCACCAGCGCCTGGGCGCACGCCTGCAGATGCTGACCGGCGGCCGTGCCGATGCACCCACGCGCCAGAGAACCTTGCGCGCCTCCCTCGAATGGAGCTTTGGCCTGCTGCCGCCGCTGGCCGCGCGCGCGCTGACCCGCCTGTCCTGTTTTGCGGGTGGGTTCACTGCCGACGCGGCCCAGGCGGTTCTGGCGCCGGCCTTGCCGGGCGCCGACGAATGGGCGGTGCTGGACGTGCTGGCACTGCTGCAAGACCTGGCGCTTTTGGCCGCACCCGCAGCCGCCACGACGGCCACAGCACCGACCACCGGTTTGCCTGCCACGGCGCCACGGCTGCGGCTGCTCGACAGCGTGCGCCTTTTCGGTTTGGAGCGCCTGGCCGAAGCCGACGACCTGCTGGCAGCGCAGGCCGATCACCGGGCCTGGATGCTGACCCGCTTTGTCGCCGCCGAGGACGCCTATTTCGAGATGGGCACGGAACGCTGGTTGGCCCCGTTGGAAGGCGAAGCTGAAAACCTGATCGCAGCGATGGAGCGTGGCCTGTCCACCCTGGAATCAGCCTCGCTCACAGACGGGCCGGCCGCCGCGCAGGCCCTGGCTGCGACGCTGGTGTCCCTGGTGGCGGCGAGCACCAATTTCTGCCTGCGCGCCGGTCTAGGCCAACGCCTCTCGGCCTGGCGCGGCCGCCTGTCGGCCTGCCTGGGCCCACAGCCCTGGCCGCAGCACACCTTGCCCACCCTCTTGCAGGGGCGCTGGTGCCTGGCCGGTGCCATGATGGGTGGCCTGGGCCTGTTGAACACGAGCGATGCTCTGGCCCTGGGCGAGCAGGCGGTGACCCGGCTGGGCGGCTCACCACGTCGGCAGTTGATGGCGCTGTACGTGTCGGGGCTGTTCCAGTTGCGCCTGGGGCGCAGCGATGCCTTGGCCACCACCTTGGCCCACATGCAGCAGTTGTCACCCACAGCCGAGGCCCCGCCCTATGTGCGCCACCTTCGGCCCATGCTGGTGGCGTCGGCGGCACAGCGGCACGGCGACCTGGCGGCCTACGCTGCCTACTACGCGGACGCACTGGCCGAGTACCGCGCCCTCGGTGACCGCTTCGAGTCCTGGCGCGCCGCCTGGGGGCTGGGCCAGGCGCGCTTTCTGCAAGGCGAGCTCGATGATGCCGTGGCGATCATGGACCAGGCCATGGCCGAAGTGCGGGCGGCCGGCCGGCTGCACGCACAGAGCGGCTTTGCCGGCCAAGCGGTGTTTGTGCGACTGGCGCGCGACGCCAGCCCCGAGACGCTGGCCCGGCTGCACGAGGTTCTGCCGGTGCTGCAATCACAGCAGTTGGTGTTTGCCGCCGTGGGCGACGCGCTGGCCTGGGTGCCGCTTTGGCAGGGTCGGCTGGCCGATGCGCTGCGCGTGCAGGGCTGGGCAGATGCCCGCACCGCCACTGAAAAATCACCCCGAAGCCACGTGGCACAGCGCCTGCGCGACCAGTTTGCCGTGCAGACGGGCCAGGCCACCCCGCCCGACGCCCCGCCGCTGGACGAGGCCGGCGCGCTGCGACTGGTGTTGCAGGGCGTCAGGCCAGGCGCTGCGTTGACGATCGCCAGCGCTCAGCGGTAGACCAGGCTGCCGTCGGCCAGGTCAGCCACTGGCAGTTCCAGCTTTTCAGCGGCGTAGTCCTGGCTGTGCAGCCAGGGTGCGTGGCTGCCCTGGCGCGGCATCAGGCCCACGCCGCGGTTCATGTAGCCAGGGTTGAAGTTGTCGGCCTCGATCCACGGCTTCATCGCCATGCCCTGGTCTTGCGGGCGCAGGGCCGGCACCACCACGTGCGCGCCTTGCTGGTCCATCTGCCTGAGCAGGCGGCAGACGAAGTCGCCCATCATGTCGGCACGCAGCGTCCAGCTGGCGCGCAGGTAGCCGAACACCCAGGCCATGTTCGGCACGCCGGTGAACAGCGCGCCGCGCCAGGTCACGGTGCTGGCGAAGTCGAGCGGCGCACCATCGATGGTGAAGGCGATGTCGCCCAGCACATTGAGGTGGAAGCCGGTGGCGGTGACCACCACGTCGGCCTTCAGCGTGTTGCCGCCCAACAGTCGGATGCCGTCGGCAGTGAAGGTTTCGATCTCTTCGGTGACCACCGAGGCCTGGCCTTCGCGCACGGCCTTGAACAGGTCGCCATCGGGCACGAAGGCGATGCGCTGCTGCCACGGGCGGTAGCGCGGGTTGAAGTGCTGCTCGACCAGGGCCTCGTTGCCCGGCCCCAGCGCGGCGCGCACGCCCATCAACAAATCCTTGCGCACGGCCTCGGGCTCGGCCACGCAGCGCTTGACGAACGCCGCCTGGTCGAACAGCACCTTGCGGCGCACGATCTCGTGTGTCCACGCGCTGGGGATGTCGAG
>JANOAQ010000233.1:0-1797 GCA_031411195.1 Burkholderiaceae bacterium
ACCTGCTGCCCTTGCGCGGCGCCCTGGTGCGCGATGCGCTGGCCTGGGCCCACTACCTGGACGGTGCACTGCAGCGTTATGGCGAAGGCAGCGATGTGCTGATCGCCCAGCACCACTGGCCGGTATGGGGCCGCGAGGGCGTGGACGGCTTCTTGCGGCGCCAGCGTGATCTGTACAAATACGTGCACGACCAGACCGTGCGCCTGATGAACCACGGCCTGCTGGCCGGTGAGATCGCCGAGCGTCTGCAACTGCCGCAGAGCCTGCAGGACGATTGGTCGTGCCACGGCTTCTATGGCACGGTGCGCCACAACGTGAAGGCCATCGTGCAGCGCTACCTGGGCTGGTACGACGGCAACCCGGCCCACCTCGACCCGCTGCCCCCGGCCGAAACGGCCCGCAAGACAGTGGCGTACATGGGCGGGGCCGGCGCCGTGCTGCAGCGCGCCCGTGCCGACTTCGACAAAGGTGAATACCGCTGGGTGGCCCAGGTCTGCGCCCAGTTGGCCCACGCCGGCCAGCCCGGTGAGGTGCACACCACCGAAGCCTGCGCGCTGGGCGCCGATGCGCTGGAGCAACTGGGCTACCAGGCTGAATCGGCCACCTGGCGCAATGCCTACCTGCAAGCGGTGATGGAACTGCGCCACGGCGTGCCGCAATTGCCCGCGATGGGCATGGCGGCGGCCGACATGGTGCGCGCCATGCCGTTGGGCATGTTCTTCGACTACTTGGCCATGCGGCTGGATGGCACCAAGGCCGAAGGCAAGCGTGTCCGGCTGAACTGGCAGTTCACCGACACCGGCGAGCAGGTGCTGCTGAACCTGGAGAACAGCGCGCTCACCCACCGCCAGGGCCAGCAGCACGCCCAGGCCGACGCCACCGTGCGCCTGGCGCGCAGCACGCTGGATCAGATCTCGATGCAGCGTCTGAGCTTTGCCGACGCCTTCCAGGCCGGACAGATCGCCGTGGACGGCAACGGCGCTGCGCTGACGGACCTGATGGCCATGATCGACAACTTCAGCCGCATGTTCCCCGTTGTCGGGCCAAGGCCCGCCAGCGTGGCGGCGCCGGTTTGACTTCGGCCTTTCCCGAATGGCTTGCCCAGGCACATCTGCAACACTTTGTCCCACTAAAAGGAGACTGGACATGACCACCACCGCTTTCAAGATCGCCATCCTCACGATGGCCTGCCTGGCCGGTGCCGTGCAGGCCCAGGTCGAGCTCAAGTTCGCGTCGTCGGCGCCGCCCACTTCACCCTGGGCCAAGCAGATCGACCGCACCGCCGCTGACGTGGCGGCCGAGACCAAGGGCGCGGTCAAGATCACGCCGTTCTTCGCGTCACAACTGGGCAGCGAGAACGACGCCATCGCGCAGATCTCACGCGGGCGCATCGACATGGGCTCGTTCACCGCAGCATCGGTGGCCCTGCAGGTGCCTGAAGTCGCCCTGGTGCAGTTGCCAATGTACTTTGCCAGCCGCGCCCAGCGCGACTGTGTGCTCGACAACCACATGCGCCAGCCCCTGGCCGATGCCCTGGCCCGCAAGGGCCTGATGTTTCTCAACTGGGGCGAGGTGGGCTCCATTCACCTGCCCGGCAAGAAGGCCTACCTCACGCCAGCCGACATCAAGGGCATCAAGGTGGGCGTGGTGGCCAACAAGATGAACGCCGATTTCTGGCGTGCCATGGGCGCCAACCCCATTCCCACCGCGGTGGCCGAGGCCACCTCGTCATCACAAACAGGCCTGATCGATACCTACCCCACCCCCTTTGCCTTCTATGTTCCTTCGGGCCTGAAC
>JANOAQ010000234.1:0-2801 GCA_031411195.1 Burkholderiaceae bacterium
CGACACCCTCCTCGAGCGCGGCCTGGACCAGGTTCATCGGCGGCGAGCCGACGAAGCCGGCCACGAACAGGTTCGCCGGCCGGCCGTAGACCTCCGCCGGCGTGCCGACCTGCTGGATGACACCGCTTTTCATGACCACGATGCGGTCGGCCAGGGTCATGGCCTCGATCTGGTCGTGGGTGACATAGACAGTGGTGGTGCGCAGGCTGTGGTGCAGGTGCTTCAAGTGGGCGCGCATGCTCACGCGCAGCTTGGCGTCCAGGTTGGACAGCGGCTCGTCCATCAAGAACACCGCCGGTTGGCGCACGATGGCCCGGGCCAGCGCCACGCGCTGGCGTTGGCCGCCTGACAGCGCCTTGGGCCGGCGTTGCAGCAAGTCCATCAGATCCACCCGGCTGGCAGCCAGGTGCACCGCCGCGGTGATCTCGGCTGCCGCGCGGCGCCGCATGCGCAAGGGGAAGGCGATGTTCTCGAACACCGTCAGGTTGGGATACAGGCCATAGCTCTGGAAGACCATGGCCACGTCGCGGTCCTTGGGCTCGACGCCATTGACGCATCGCTCGCCGATCCACACCTCGCCCTGGCTGGGCTCGTCCAGCCCGGCGATCATGCGCATGGTGGTGGTTTTGCCGCAGCCCGAGGGGCCCAGCAGCACCAGAAACTCGCCGTCGGCAATGTCCAGTGACATCGGCTTGACGCCGACGGCGCTGCCCCAGTGCTTTGCGATCTGCCGAAGTTGTACGCCTGCCATGTCAAACCTGCACCGAAAGAATCTGCATCCAGACCGCCACATCGTCGATCAACACCCACTCGCGCACCAGTTGGCCGGCCTCGAACTCGGCATGGCTGATGCCCAGGATTTCCACCGGCCGGCCGCTGGCCTGGCCATAGCGGCCACCTCCCTGGTGCAGGGTCTGGGCGCGCCAGCGCATCGCCACGGCCGTGGCACGGCCTGGGCGATGGTTGGCCACCAGGTGCTCGGCCTGCCAGGTTTGCGGCTGCAGCGCTGCCAGCAAGCCAGCCCAGAAGCCCGCCGCGGCGGCGCGGCCACATGCCGCTTCACCTCCCGGCAGGGCGCTGATCACCGTCTCGCCCAGCAGCCTGTCCAGCGGCTGGGCCAGGCCGCCCATCCAGCGTTGCTGGTAGGCCTCGGCGTAGGCCTGGGCCAGCGGGTCAGGGTCGACGAAGGACCGGTAGGGCGCGGGTGCGGCTGGCATGGTCGGCTTGTGCCAGCCGCCGCGCTCGTTCAACCAGCGCTGGGCCAGGTCGCGCTCGTGCAGGCCGATCTGGCGGGCGATTGCCGCCTGGTCGCGCACCAGCCACTCGTGCACGATGCGGTTGTCGATGCACACGCAATCAGCCACCGTGCGCGCGAAGACCGGCTTGCCAGTGGGCGCACCGAAGGCGCCGGGGCCGGCATGCGTCATCGGGCTGAAGATGCGGTGCGACGACAGGTAGCCGCCGATGTCGTCGCCGGAGATGATCACGTCCTCGGCCAGCAGGCGCCGGTCCGGGAAGGCGGCCAGGGTGGCGCGGGTGCCATCGATCACCGGCGCGATGCCCAGGGTGACACCGGCAGGGCTTTCCACCGCACAGCCCTCGCCGTAGTAGCGGTGGATGTCGTCGATGCGCCGGCTCTCCCAGATCCGCTCGGTGATCACCCGGATGTAGTGGTCGAGGTCGCGAAACTCTGCATCGAAGCCTTGCATGTCTGGCGTCCTCAAGTGCTCTTGCGCCTGCGCGCGGGGGCGGACTGGCCCTGGCGCACCGACTCGCGCAGGATCAGCTGGCCGGGCACGATCACGTTCTCGCTCTGCGGCGACGCGTCGTCGCGCAGGTATTTCTGCAGCAGGTCCACGGTGGCTTCGATCATCGGCTGCACCGGCTGCTCTACGGTGGTTAGCCGGTAGCTGCCCCAGTCGGCCTGCGGCACGTTGTCGAAGCCGACCACCGAGACATCCTGGGGGATGCGCAGGCCGAGCTCGAAGCGCAGCGTGTCCATCACCGCAAAGGCCATGTGGTCACTGGCGACAAAGACCGCGTCGGGCCGTTCGGCCGCGGGCTTGAACAGCTCGCGCGCGGCCAGCCGGGCCTGTTCGAAATCGTAGTTGCCCACGCCGCGGGCCCAGATGCGCAGGCCGCGCTCGGCCAGACCGTCGCGAAAGCCGCGCTCGCGCTCCAGGTTGGTGGACGACTCTTCGTTGCCGGCGATGTAGGCCACGCGCTGGTGGCCGCTGTCGGCCAGCAGGCGGGCCAGCGCGCGGCCGCCGGCCACGTTGTCAGACCGCACCGAGCTGACGCTGCCGGCGCCGCTGCCTGCGGCCATCACCCGGTTGAACAGCACCACCGGAATGGCCGCGTCGGCGCAGCGTTCGGCCAGACCGGACGACAGGGTGGTGGCGGCCAGCACGATGCCGTCGACGTGGTACTGCAGGATCTCGTTGACCAGGTCGTCAGCGTTGCGCGTCTCGGTGACGAACAGCAGCACGTGGTAGCCGTCGCGCTGCAGGCGCTTGGCCAACTGTTCCAGCGCCACCGGGTAGAACAGGTTCTCCAGGTAGGACAACACCAGGCCGATGATGCGCGAGCGTTTGGTGATCAGGCTGCGCGCGTGGGCGTTGGGCCGGTAGCCCAGCTTGCGCGCTGCCTCCATCACCTTGCGGCGCGTGTCCTCGGACACGCTCGCGCCCGGCGTGAAGCTGCGGCTGACGGCCGATTGCGAGACCTCGGCCAAGCGAGCGACGTCGATGGAGGTGACGCTGGATTTCATGCCGGCGCCCTGCCCTCGACGAGCTTGCGGC
>JANOAQ010000235.1:0-2066 GCA_031411195.1 Burkholderiaceae bacterium
GGCTCAGGCGCCTCGTCCACCAGCACGCCTTTTTCCAGGTGCACCATGCGGCCGGCGCGGGCTGCGGCCTTGGGGTCGTGGGTGACCATCACGATGGTCTTGCCCAGCTCGTGCACCAGTTGGTCGAGCAGGCTCAGCACCTCTTCGCCGGTGGTGCGGTCCAGGTCGCCGGTGGGCTCGTCGGCCACGATCAGTTGCGGGTCGGTCACCAGGGCGCGGGCGATGGCCACACGCTGCTGCTGGCCACCCGACAGTTCACTGGGGTAATGGTCGGCGCGGTCGCTCAAGCCCACCAACTGCAGCATCTGGGCCACACGCTCGTGGCGTTGGCGGGCGTTCAGGTTGGTCAGCAGAAGCGGCAGCTCGACGTTCTCGAACGCCGTCAGCACCGGCATCAGGTTGTAGAACTGGAAGATGAAGCCCACGTTGTTGGCGCGCCAGTCGGCCAGCTCGCCTTCGCTCAGCCGGGCGATGTCGACGCCGCCGATCTGAATGGTGCCGCTGCTGGGCTTGTCGATGCCGGCGATCAGGTTGAGCAGGGTGCTCTTGCCCGAGCCGCTGGGGCCCATCAGCGCGATGAACTCGCCCTGGGCCACGTCCAGCTCGATGTCCAGCAGCACGGGGATGGCCTGGCCGCCGCGCACATAACCTTTGCTGAGGTGGCGGATGGCGATGAGCGGTGAGGTCACTTGCTGACCACCACCACGGCCGCGCCGTTGGCCAACTTCTCGCCCGGGTTGAGCACCACGCGCTCGCCCGACTTGAGCGTGCCGCCGGTCACCTCTTGCACGTCACCGATCTTGCGGCCGGGCGTGACGCCCACCTGCTCGACCTTGTCGCCTTGCAGGCGAAACACCACCGCCTTGCCATCACGCTGCACGATGGCCTTGGGGTTGAGGGCGATCACCGGCTTCTGGTCTTCGGCGGTGGCCGCTTTGCTCAGAAAGCTGACCTTGGCGCTCATCTCGGGCAGGATGCGCGCGTCCAGCGCTTCGAAGCGGATCTTGGTCATCACCGTGGCCTTGGCGCGGTCGACCGTGGGCACGATGCGCGAGACGCTGCCGCGAAAGCGCACCTCGGGCAGGGCGTCCAGCGTGATCTCGACCGGCTGGTCGGGCTTGATGCGCGCCACATTGCTTTCGCTGACGTCCGCTTCCACCTCCAGCGTGGCCAGGTCGGCCATCGTCACCACCGCGCCCGAGGTGCCGCTGGCGCTGGAGAACGGCGTGATCATGTCGCCCACATTGGCGTTTTTCACCAGCACCACGCCGTTGAAGGGGGCCCGGATTTCGGTGTTGGCCTGGTTCACCTGCTGCACCCGCACCTGGGCCTGGCTCTGGCCGATGGCGGCCTGGGCCATGGTGATGCCGGCCTGCTGGGTGGCCAGGGCCGAGCGCGCCACGGCAAGGCGGCGGTCGGCGCCGTCCACCGCCTGCGGCGAGACGAAGCCCTGGGCGCGCAGGTCTTGCTGGCGCTTGAGTTCCACCTCGGCATTGGCCAACTCGGCCCGGGCCTGGCCCAGCGCGGCTTCGGCCTGGCCCTTGGCGGCCTGGGCCTGCAGCACGCCGGCCTGGGTGGCGCCGATGGCGGCCTGCACGTCGGTGGCGTCGAGGCGGCCGATCAGGTCGCCCTGCTTGACGAGGCTGCCCTCGCGCACGGTGAGCTCCACCAGCCGGCCGGTGCCCTTGCTGGCCACGGCAGCGCGGCGCTGCGCCACCACATAGCCCGAGGCGCTGAGCTCGGCGTATTGCTGCGAGGGGTAGGCCGCCAGCACCGAGCTGACCTGCACCTCGGCCTTGTGCGGCATCAGTGCCACGCCGGCGCCGGCAGCCACCACCAGCACCGCCAGCACGATGGGCCAACGCTTGCGGCGGCGTTTGAGCGGCGCGGCGCTGCGGTCAATGCGCAGGCTGGCCAGCGAGGGTGGGGTGGCGGGAACGGCGGGCGCGTCGGCCATGGAGGAAGCGGGCAGGTGCCAGAGCTGGGTTGTGGTGAGCATGCCATGCGCCGCGCCTCTTGAAACTGCAGCCGGCGCCCCAAGCTCGATTGCGCAAGGCGCGCGGGCA
>JANOAQ010000236.1:0-8071 GCA_031411195.1 Burkholderiaceae bacterium
GGTGGCCGAATCGCTGCGCAACCCTGATGCCAGCCTGCAGGTGCCCCAACTGCTGGACAAGCTGCGTTTTGCCGCCGGTGCGGGCCAACTGCACACCTTGGACGCGCAGGCCCTGGCCCACGCTTTTCTGGGCGACACCATCACCAGCAACATCCTGGTGCTGGGCTACGCCTGGCAACGGGGCCTCGTGCCGGTGGGCCTGGCGGCGCTGCAACGGGCGATCGAGCTCAACGCCGTGGCCGTGCCCGCCAATTTGCAGGCCCTGGCCCTGGGCCGGCTGGCGGCGGCCGATCCGGCAGGCCTGGCCGCGCTGGCCGAGCCCGCCGCGCCAGTGCCTGGTGGCCTCGCCGCCCTGGCGGGCGCCGACCTGGCAGGCGCCGACCTGGCCACCTTGCTGGCACGCGGCGTGGCCGACCTCACGGCCTACCAGAACGCGGCCTATGCCGCCCGCTTTGCCACCACGGTGCAGGCCGTGGCCGACCATGAACAGGCGCTGGGTGGCGAGCCCGGCCAGCCACTGGCCCGCACTGTGGCCCGCAGCCTGCACAAACTCATGGCCATCAAGGACGAATACGAGGTGGCGCGGCTCTACACCGATGGCCGGTTCCGCCGGCAATTGCAAGACCAGTTCGAAGGCGACTACACCCTGGAATTTCACATGGCCCCGCCCTTGCTGGCGCGGCCGCGCAACGGCCAGCCACCGCGCAAGATGCGCCTGGGCGCGTGGCTGCTGCCCGCATTGGGCTGGTTGGCGCGCGCCCGGGTACTGCGCGGCACGCCGCTGGACCTGTTCGGCCGCACCGAAGAGCGCCGAGCCGAACGCGCGCTGCTCACGCAATACACCCAGCGCCTGCACGAGTTGCTGCCCCTGCTGGATGCGCGAACCCTGCCCTTGATCACCCAGATCGCCGCGCTGCCCCTGCAGGTGCGGGGCTTTGGCCATGTGAAGCTGGGCAACCTGGCGCTGGCGCGCGTGCGTGAAGCCGAACTGTTGCACCGCCTGGACCCGGTTCGCTGGCCGCGGCCCCCGGCCAGCCCGCTGGCCGGTCAACTGCGCGGCATCGCGGTGGTGACGCAAAGCGGCGCCAGGGTCTGAATCCACTGTTCTGGTTGCACCCGGCCCGGCCCCGCAAGCCGATTCGGCGGCCTCGTCGAGAACTCACTACATACCCGATGGGGGTATGCCGTACACGGTGACGGGAGACACCCCTCGACTTTCAGGATTTGCCGTCTTTGAAGGGGTCTGTTGGCCTCAACCAAGCTGAAGGGCGAGCCGATAGTCTGGGCTCTGGCGCTTCGTCGCCGATCCATGGGTCGCCATGAAACAGCCCACCGTTGCATTGCCGCAAATCGCCGCTCAGGGTGACACCCCGTGGATGAAGCGCTGGTTCGCCAACACCGGCGCACGCTCACCCGTCCTGACCGCTGAAGGTCAGACCGCCATGGCCCAGCGATTGGCGCAAGCCGCCGGCCTGTGGACGGCGCACCTGGGCGCCGCGCAGGCCCAGATGCATGCGGCCGTGGACAAGCTGCTCGGCAACTTCGCCCAGATCCTGTCCGACCTCGACCACATCGTGCTGCAGCCCGGCGCCGGTGGCGACGTGGATGAACGCGCCGGCGTGCTGGCCGCCTGCGAGAGCCGGCTGATGGGCCTGCTGCGCAGCCTGGACGGCCTGATGCAATCGCGCGATGCGGTGCTGGGTTCGGTGCGTGGCTTGTCCACCGCTTCGAGCAGCCTGCGCGACATGGCCGAGGACGTGGGCAAGCTGGCGCGCCAGACCAACCTGCTGTCGATCAATGCCGCGATCGAAGCCGCCCGCGCGGGTGAATCGGGCCGCGGCTTTGCCGTCGTGGCCAGCGAAGTGCGCCGCCTGTCCAGTGAATCCGGTGAGACCGGTCGGCGCATCGGCGAGCAGGTGAACCAGTTCGGCAGCCAGATGCAATTGGCGCTGGAACAGGCCGACGAGCAGGCCTCGCAAGGCGCCAGCTCGATCCTGGCCTCGGAAGCCACCATCCGCAGCGTGGTGGCCGATGTGGACGGCGCCGTGGCGCAATTGAATGAACGCACGGCGCAATTGCGCGAACGCGGCGAGTCCGTGCGGCTGCAGGTACAGCAATTGATGCAGGCCTTCCAGTTCCAGGACCGGGTGCACCAGATCATCGACCAGGTCAACGAGTCGATCACGGCGGGCGTGCAGCGCCTGCAGGCCGCCCTGGCCGACGGGCGCGTGCCCGACGCCGCCGAGTGGAACGCGCTGCTCAGCGCCGGCTACACCACGGTCGAGCAGCATGACGTCGCGCAGCGCGGCAGCCCATTGGCATCGACCACCTCGGCGGCCCTGCGCAGCACCGAGACCACATTTTTCTAACCCGGTAATGCCATGGCCAAAACCGTCCTCGTCGTCGACGATTCTTCCTCCTTGCGCACTGTGATCAAGATGGCGCTGACCCGCGCCGGCTACGACGTGCTCGAAGCGGGCGACGGCAAGGAGGCCCTCGTTGCGCTCGACAAGGCCGGCAAGGTGCACCTGATCGTGAGCGACGTGAACATGCCCAACATGGACGGCATCACCTTCGTCAAGCAGGTCAAGCAGCATCCCCGCCACCGCTTCACACCGGTGGTGATGCTCACCACCGAAGGGCACGACGCCAAGAAGGAAGAAGGCCGCGCTGCCGGTGCCAAAGCCTGGATCGTCAAGCCTTTCAACCCGCCGCAGCTGCTGGACGCCGTGTCCAAGCTCATCCTGCCCTAAGCCGCTGCCATGAAAACACCTGCACACCCCCCCCTGCGCTTGCCTGTCGAGCTGACCATCTTCACGGCCAGCGAGACCCGCAGTGCCTGGCTCGGCTGGATGGCCGACGAATCGCAACTCGGTGGTGCTGAAGCCCTGTGCGTGGTCGATGCCGAAGACGTGGCCGAAGTCGACGCCGCCGGAGTGCAGTTGCTGGTGTCGCTGGCCAACACGCTGGCCGGTCAGCAGCGCAGCCTGCAGTTGCAGGGGCCCAGCGAAGCACTGCGCCGGGCCTGCACGTCGCTGGGTGTGCATACCTGGCTGTTGCAGGACACCACCACCGACCTGGAGTCGCCATGAGCCGCAAGCAAGACATCGATACCAGCTTTGTCGACGACATCCTGCCGGTCTTCATCAGCGAGGCCAATGAACAGATCGCGGGCATCGAGCAATTGCTGCTGCAGCTGGAAGAGGCGCCCGACGACCGCGAACTGCTGGACGCCCTGTTCCGCTGTGCCCACACCGTCAAGGGCTCGGCCGGCATCTTTGGCCTGGATGCGGTGGTGGGCTTCACCCACCATGTGGAAACCCTGCTGGACCGCCTGCGCGACGGCGCCTTGTCGCTAACGCCCGAACTGAGCACGCTGCTGCTGCAGTGCAACGACCAGATCCGGCTGCTGGTGAGCTCTGCTGGCCAAGATGGTGCTGGCGAGCACGGCGAAGGCGCGGCCGAGCGCGCGGCCCTGGTCATCCGCCTGCAGGCCGTATCGGCAGGCGAGCCGGCTGCCGTGCCAATCGACGATGTGCCGCCCGACGCGCCTGCCGTGCCGGATGTGGCTGCCGTGGTCGGCGCCGGCGGCTGGAACGTCAGTGCCCGATTCGGCGCCGAGACCTTCCGCAACGGCATGTGCCCGCTCACCATCCTGCACTACGTGGCCGGGCTGGGCGAACTGCGCGATGTCGTCTGCGACACCGCCGCTGTGCCACCGCTGCAAACCATCGACCCGGAAACCTGCCACCTGGGTTTCGCTTTCAACCTGGTCGGCCAGATCAATAGCGGCGAGATCGAATCGGCCTTCAGCTTCGTGCGGGACGACCTGGTGCTGGACCTGCAGGAGCGCGCCAACTCCTCGGCCACGCTGGCCGCGCGCATCGATGCCATGCCCGACCAGCCGCGCCTTGGCGACCTGCTGGTGGGTGCGGGCGCCATCACCCAAGTCCAGTTGGGCCGGGCCCTGCAGCAGCAGACAGACTTGCTGGCCCAGGGCGAGCACGCCCCGCTCATCGGCGAGATCCTGGCCGCCAAGACCGGCGTCAGCCCGCAGGTGGTGGCCGCAGCACTGGACAAGCAGCAACGGGCCCGCGGCAACGCCGCCTCGGGTGCGGCGGCACCGGCGGACGACAACCGGTTCATCCGCGTGCATGCCGACCGGCTGGACGAGGTGATCAATCTGCTGGGTGAATTGGTGATCGCCGGCGCCGGCGCCCAACTGCTGGCCCGCCAGACCAAGCAGCGCTCGTTGATCGAGGCCAACACCCAGATTGGCCGGCTGATCGAGGAAATCCGCAACGGCACGCTCAAGCTGCGCATGGTGCCCATCGGCGAAACCTTCTCGCGCTTTCGCCGCGTGGTGCGCGACACCGCCGCCGAGCTGGGCAAGGACGTGGTGCTGGAGATCGTGGGTGGCGAGACCGAGCTGGACAAGTCGGTGGTCGAGCGCATCGCCGATCCGCTGATGCACCTGGTGCGCAACGGCCTGGACCACGGCCTGGAAAAGCCCGACGCACGCTTGCAGGCCGGCAAGCCGGCACAAGGCAAGCTCACACTCTCGGCCTGCCATGAATCGGGCGGCATCCTGATCCGCATCCAGGACGACGGCCGCGGCATCGCCCGCGACAAGGTGCTGGCCCGCGCCTGGGAGCGCGGCATCGTCGAGCAAGGCGTGGTGCCCGACGACCATGACATTCTCAAGCTGATCTTCGAGCCGGGCTTCTCCACCGCCGAGGCGATCACCAACCTGTCGGGACGCGGCGTGGGCATGGACGTGGTGCGCCGCAACATCGAGGCGCTGCGCGGCACGGTGACGATCCGCAGCACCGAAGGCGAGGGCAGCACCATCGACATCCGCCTGCCGCTGACGCTGGCGATCATCGACGGCTTCCTGATCGGCGCGGGCGGCACCAAGTTCATCTTCCCGCTCGAAGCAGTGGTGGAGGTGATTGAAGCGCGCAGCGCGGCGATGGTGGCCGACAGCCGCGGCCGCACCTGCGTGGAACTGCGCGGCCGGGTGTTGCCGGTGGTGGACCTGCGCGCACTCTATGCGCTCGATTCGGCGCCGCCGCCACGGGTGTCGGTGGTGGTGATCAACGCCAACGGCCGCCAGTACGGCGTGATGGTCGATGTGCTGCTGGGCCAGCACCAGACGGTGATCAAGCCGCTGAGCCGGATGTTCCGCAGCCTGCGCGGCATCTCCGGTTCCACCATCCTGGGCAGCGGCGAGGTGGCGTTGATCTTCGACGTCAACTCGCTCAGCCAGCTGGCCTCGACCGACCCCACTTCGCGTGGCGCCGCCGGCGCACAGGGCGCCAGGCGCAGCAGTGCCAAAGAACCCCATGCCTGAGTGGTCGGCCCGGCCCTGCTCCCTCCGTCCGAACTGCGCCTCCTGAGAGGAGCCCCCATGCCCACCCCGATCCAGATAGCCCTCGTGCAGCGCAGCTTTGCGCAGGTCGCCCCGATTGCCGACGCCGCCGCCGAGATGTTCTATCGCCGGCTTTTCGAGCTCGACCCCACGCTGACGCGCCTGTTCAAGGGCGACATCAAACAGCAAGGCAAGAAGCTGATGCAGATGATCGGCGCCGCGGTGCGCGGCCTTGGCGATCTGCCCAAGCTGGTGCCGGTTGTGCAGCAACTGGGGGTGCGGCACAACGGCTACGGCGTGCGGCCCGAGCACTACGCCACCGTCGGCGCGGCGCTTCTCTGGACGCTGGAAAAGGGCCTCGGCCCCGCGTTCACACCCGATGTTCGAGCTGCCTGGACTGCCGTCTACGGGCTGCTCGCCGACACCATGCAGGCCGCCGCACGCCACGCGGCACGGCCCGCAAGCTCCAGCGTGGCCGGCCGGACGCCGCAAACGCCCACCTCATCAGCCCCCTCATCGAATCCCCGGAGCACTCTCATGACCCTCTCGAACTTCAAGATCGGGTCGCGCCTGGGCGCGGCCTTTGCCCTGGTGCTGGCCTTGCTGCTCGGCATCGCCGGCCTGGGCGTCTACAACCTGGGCAAGGTCAACGACGCGCTCGACTTCGCCGTCAACAACGTGTCGCGCAAGACGGAGTTGCTCAACACCATGTCCGAGAGTGTGCACATCGTGCAGCGTGTGGCGCGGACGATGGTGCTGTTGAACGACAAGGCGGTGATCGAGCGCGAGCGCGCCAACATCACCTCGGCGCGCGAGGCCTACGGCAAGGCCCAGACCACCTTGGAAGGCCTGGGCCTGATCGAGGAGGGCAAGCGCATGCTGGCCACCGTCAAGGAAGCCGCCACCCCGTCGCGCAGCAGCATCGACCAAGTGGTTGAGTACGCCGTCGCGAACAAGGATGCGGAGGCCACGGCCCTGCTGTTGCAAACCGCCGGGCCGCTTGCCCAGAAGTGGCAGGAGGCGATCGACAAGTTCTCAGAGTTCCAGATCGGCCGCGCCAAGGCCGGCGTCGAGCAGGCCCAAAAGGACTACGCATGGGCGCTGATGCTGATGCTGGCGATGGCGGGCACGGCATTGGCCCTGGGCGTGGTGGCCGCCTGGCTGGTGACGCGCAGCATCACGCGGCCGCTGGCACAGGCGATCAGCACGGCCGAGGCGGTGGGCGCCGGCAAACTGGACAACGTGATCGACAACAGCGCCCGCGACGAAACCGGCCAACTGATGGCCGCGTTGTCGACCATGCAGACGGCCCTGCTGGAACGCAACGAGACCGATGCCCGTGCGGCCGCCGAAACCATGCGCATCAAGAACGCGCTCGACAAGTGCAGCACCAACGTGATGATTGCGGACGCCAGCAACCACATCATCTACATGAACGAGACGGTGACGGCGATGATGCAGGGCAATGAGAGCGAGCTGCGCAAGAGCCTGCCCAACTTCAATGCCCGGGCGCTGATCGGCGAGAACATCGACGTCTTCCACAAGAACCCGGCGCACCAGAAAAGCATGCTGAGCGCGCTGCGCACGACGCACAAGACGCAGATCACCGTCGGCGCCCTGCAGTTCAGCTTGATCGCCAACCCCATCGTCGACGTCAAGGGCGAACGCGTGGGCACCGTGGTGGAGTGGGCCGACAAGACGGCGGAAATCGCCACTCGCGAAGCCGAACTCAAGGTGGCGGCCGAGAACACCCGCATCAAGAACGCGCTGGACAAGTGCACCACCAACGTGATGATCGCCGACGCCAGCAACCACATCATCTACATGAACGAAACGGTGACGGCGATGATGCAGCGCAACGAAGGCGAGTTGCGCAAGAGCCTGCCCAACTTCAATGCCAGCAAGCTGATTGGCGAGCTGATCGACGTCTTCCACAAGAACCCGGCCCACCAGCGCGGCATGCTGGCCGGCCTGACCAGCACCCATCGCACCCAGATCAAGGTCGGTGAGCTGTACTTCGGCCTGATCGCCAACCCGATCGTCGACGCCAAGGGCACCCGCGTGGGAACGGTCGTCGAGTGGGCCGACCGCACCACCGAGGTGGGCGTCGAGAACGAAGTCGCGGCTATCGTCAAGGCTGCCTCCGAAGGCAACTTTGCCGAGCGCCTGGAGACCCAGGGCAAGACCGGCTTCTTTGCCAATCTGGCCACCGGCATGAACACCCTGCTCGACACCAGCGAACAAGGTCTGACCGATGTGGCCGATGTGCTGGCGGCCTTTGCCGAGGGCGACCTCACCAAGCGCATCGAGCGTGACTACGAGGGCCTGTTCGGCAAGGTCAAGGAAAGCGCCAACTCGACCGCCGACAACCTGACCCGGGTGATGGGCGAAGTGCGTGCCGCAGCCGACGCACTGACCGGTGCGGCCAACCAGGTCAGCGCCACGGCGCAGAGCCTGTCGCAGGCGGCCAGCGAACAGGCCTCCAGCGTCGAGGAGACTACCGCGTCGATCGACGTCATGTCGGCCTCGATCACACCGAACAGCGACAACGCCAAGGTCACCAACAGCATGGCGACCAAGGCCAGCAAGGAGGCCACCGACGGCGGCTCGGCGGTGACCCAGACGGTCAGCGCGATGAAGCAGATCGCGCAGAAGATCTCGATCGTCGACGACATCGCCTACCAGACCAACCTGCTGGCG